>BTTF01000015.1:0-29858 GCA_036244995.1 bacterium
GTTAACATTCTGGATATAGTGGCGACTGTGACAGTTACAGCAACCCCGGCAACAGTAACAGTGGGAGGGACATCAAGCATAAAGGCCACTGTTCTGGATGGTAACGGTGATAATGTGCCCGATGGAACTGATGTTGCTTTTTCTGTAAGTGATTCATCTCTTGGTGCTATAACCCCCGTTACAGCTACTACTATTAACGGGGTGGCAACAGCAACCTTTACAGCTACAGCTGGGCTGACAAGTGCAGGTGCGGTCATCATAACCGCAACAGCGGGGAGTGTAAGTAACACGGTATCGGTTAGTATTTTAGGTGCTGCTGCGGGAAGTATTGAGTTTTCCTCAGCCTCGCCACAGGTTATAGGTATAAAGGGTACTGGTAAGATTTCAACATCTACCATAACCTTCCTTGTAAAGGATGTAAATGGTAATCCTGTGGTAGATGGCACATTAGTGTCATTTACCATGACCGGGCTCAATGGAAGCGAGTCTATATATCCCCTCACCACATCAACTATAAGTGGTGAGGCTGTTACCATTCTTCACAGTGGCTACGTGGCTGGGCCTGTCATGATAAAGGCCTCCGTGGATGTCAATGGTGAAACTTTATCGTCATCGTCTGCTCCGATATCCATTGGTGGCGGTGTTCCAACTTCCAGAAGCTTTACCCTCTCTACCGATGTCATAAAGCTTCCGTGTCTCTATGTTGCAGACTGCAAGGCAACTATCTCCGCCTTTGTTGCAGACAGGTTTGGCAATTATAATGTTCTTGAAGGGACATCGGTTTCCTTTTATACAGAGGCTGGGGCAATAGATAGAAACGTAAACCTTGACTCCACAGGTGCCGGCTCAGTAGTCTTCAGGACCCAGAACCCCATGCCTGCGGATGTAGCTCCAGATGTCGGTGAGGCAGCGCTTCAGACTACTTGGGGGATAAGCACAGCAAACCCCCGTGATGGATGGGTTACTATCCTTGCAACGGTCATGGGTGAAGAGAGCTTTGTGGATGCCAATGCAAACGGTATTTTCGACAGGAAAGTGAACTCAACGGACTACGAAGACTACACCGATATTGGAGAGCCCTTTATTGACTTGAATGACGATGGATGCAGAAATGACGGAAACACAGCAACATGCTATAATCCAGTAACAAAGCAAGAATATACAGTAAGCAGTACAGACCCACTTGAGTTATACATAGATGTAAATAAGAATGGTCAGTATGACGGCCCTAACGGCTGCTGGGATGGTCCGGATGCGAGTTCTGATTATGTATGTACGGGCAGGGAGATGGGAAGAATGATATTTAAATGGACTAAAGTTGTGCTTACAGGGGAACCTGTTTACATTAGGGTGAACCCTCCGACATTTACCATAGCTAACGGAGGCTCGCAGACCTTCAATGTCATGGTTGGTGATACGAACCTGAACCGTCCTTCACCAGAGCCAACCATAAGTGTCAGTGCAGATGGCGGGACAATAAGTATCAATAATCTTTCAAGCCCTGTGCCAGACGGATTGACCGAATCCCCTGTAATGTTTAGTTTTACCCTCGCAGACAGCGATCCCAATGTTACTACTGTTCCAGCGGAAAATGTTACGGCAGTTGTAGAAGTAGTGTGGGAGGGTGTTACATATTCTATAAATATACCAGGCACCATACAATAAGTATTTATAGTGAGTCATGTGGCTGATTGAACTGAGGCGTTGAGCCATAAGCTGCCCTTGGAGAAATTGTAATATTTGCTGATAAGTTATCTAAAGAAGGGACGCTTCCCGTTAAGGTGAAGCGTCCCTTCTTTGTGTTTCACGCCATAGCGTTAAACAATGTGCCTTTGACCTCTATACTGTATATGTTGTTCATCACAATTACCTGTCCGCAGCCTGTCACAGACTTCCCTGCTCTTTACACACCCCCTGCCCCCTCTTTTTAGAGGGGAGTTCTCACTCTTTTTTTTTACGACTGTTCTTTACCTGCCTGCACTCTGCTCCTTACCTCGTTTCGTTTCTTCCGGCAAGGCCGAGGAGGTCAAAAACTTTCCCCTCTATCAGAGGGGATTAAGGGGTGTGTTCCTTTTCCTAAAAATTTGGTATCGCTATTAACCGGATTTTACGGTTAACATTTACACCCGGATTAGGTTACTATATCTAATGATCAGACATACGTTTTCAGTTCTTGACGGTGTAGGTGAGAGGTTGGAGAGGAAACTCTGGAGCGAGGGGGTTCTGACATGGGATGACTTTGTCAGGGAAGACCCCGTCCCTTTTATCTCCAGACAGAAGAGTACTGTCATGAAAGAGACAATCCTGTATTTTTCCGGGGAGCTCAACCGGAGCAATCCCGAACCATTCAAGTCCTTTCTGAGACCGCGGGAACACTGGAGACTCTTTGACACCTTCAGGTCTGATATAGTCTGTCTCGACATAGAGACAAACGGCCTGCCTTCCGACAGGGGGGGGAATGTGACTGTAGTCGGTCTCTACGATTGCCGTGAGTGGAGATATCTGATAAAGGGAAAGAACCTGACGCCTGAAAGATTGCAGAAAGAGCTTTCAGGGTATAAACTGCTTGTTACATTCTTCGGCTCTACGTTTGATATACCTTTTCTGGAAAAATGTTTTCCTGGGTTCAGGCTCAGGATGCCGCACTTTGATATATGTTATGGTGCAAGACGTGTTGGACTTAAGGGCGGGCTGAAAAAACTGGAGGTCTCCTCCGGGCTTTCAAGGGCGGAAGATGTCCAGGGAATGAACGGTTACGATGCCGTTCTTTTATGGCGGCGATGGATAAGGGGTGACTCCCGTGCCCTTGAACTCCTTCTTGAGTACAACAGGGAGGATACCGTGAACCTTTTACCCCTGGCTGAAAGGATTTACAAACTGCTCAGGGCATCCACCGGTATAGAGGAGTTTCTGAATGGAAACGGCTCTTCTTGAGGGGTTTCTGACGTATCTGTCTGTGGAGAGGGGCAGGGCTGCAAATACCGTTATCTCATATGAGCGGGACATGAGGAAGTTCAGCGTTTTTTTGCAGAACGAGGCAAAGGGATTTGTTACTTTTGAGAAGGGTGAAATCATCAACTTTATCGGTCTTTTAAGGAATGAGGATTATACCTCTGCCTCGATTGCCAGGATGCTCTCTGCAATAAGGAGCTTCTGCAGGTATCTTATCCTTGAGAAATTGAGAAAAGAGGACCCATCGGAAAATCTACAGACCCCTGCAAGGTGGGAGAGGCTTCCAAAGGCAATTTCTGTTGATGATGTGCAGAGACTTCTTGAGGCAGTAGAAGGCGGAGACCTTGCACTCAGAGACCTTGCCATGCTCGAGCTCATGTATGCATCCGGTCTCCGTGTGAGTGAGCTTGTTAATCTCAGGGTAGAGGATGTAAACCTCGATGCCGGTTTTGTTAGGGTGATGGGCAAGGGTTCCAGAGAGAGAGTAGTGCCTGTAAGTGAGCGGACGATTGGAAATGTCCGTAAATATATGAAGCAGTCAAGGCCGAGTCTGCTGAAGGGTAAGGAGTCTCCCTATTTATTTATATCTCTGAGGGGGACGGGGCTTACCCGCCAGAGGTTCTGGCAGACAATCAAGGGATACGGAAGACTGGCAGGGATAAAGGTTTCTCCGCATGTTATCCGTCACTCTTTTGCAACCCATCTCCTTGAGGGTGGGGCTGATCTGCGCTCTATACAGAAGATGCTCGGACATTCGGATATTTCTACAACACAGATTTATACAAAGGTTACATCCGACAGGCTTAAAAAGGTATATGAAAAGTATCATCCCAGGGCATAAAACGATCTGCAACAAAAGGAGGGGAATCCGGTGAAGTCACTGACAGTGGATGAGCTGTACATGCGATGTGATACTAAACTCTTCAGCTTCAGGACAACAGATGAACTTCCCCCGTTTGAAGGTACGATTGGCCAGGACCGTGCACTGAGTGCTATTGATTTTGGTCTCAGCCTTGAGAGCAAAGGGTTCAATATATATGTGCTCGGCGAGAGTGGAACAGGAAAGACATCTACAATCAAGACCCTCTTATCCAAAAAAGCGGAGGGAGAGTCCATTCCACCTGACTGGTGTTATGTTTATAATTTTAAAGAACCTGACAGTCCTCTTGTCATATCCCTTGAGCCGGGACGGGGAGTTGAATTCCGGAAGGACATGGCAGAACTCATAAATACTCTCAAGGTGGAGATCCCGGGAGTCTTCGAGTCAAAGGAGTACGACAAACAGAGGGGCCGTATATTTGAAGAGTTTCAGAAGAGACAGAAAGAGCTTTTTTCGAGCCTTGAGGAAGAGGCAGAGGCAAAAGGATTTACTATAAAGAGGACCGTGGGAGCTTTTTTAATCGTTCCTGTCAAAAAGAACGGAGAGCCCCTTACGGAAGAGGAATTCCACTCTCTTGATAAAACGACCAGGAAGAAGATAGAAGAGATCGGCAAGTTGCTTCAGGAAAAACTTGATGATCTGGTAAGGACCTTGAGGGAAGGTGAAAAGCTTGTTAGGGAACTACTCAGGAGGCTTGAAAGAGAGGCTGCCATATCTGTCCTCGGCCACCTGATAGATGATTTAAAAGAGAAGTACAAGGGTAATGAAAAGATCATCGTTTATCTCGATGCCGTGAAAGAGGATATACTCGATAACCTCGAAGATTTTAAATCATCTTCAGAAGAGGCAGCGCCAGCTCCGCTTCCGTTTATGAAGATGCCGAAACAGGAGCCGAATTTTACAAAGTATTCGGTAAATGCAATTGTTAACAATGGTGCCCGGGAGGGCGCTCCCTGTGTATTTGAGAGCAACCCGACATATTATAATCTCTTTGGCCGTATTGAACACAAATTTCAGTATGGGGTGGCTGTAACAGATTTCTCCATGATCAAGGCCGGTTCTCTCCATAAGGCCAATGGAGGTTACCTGGTAATAAATGCCCTGGACCTTTTGAGGAACCTTTTTTCCTATGATGCCATGAAAAGGGCGATAAGAAACCGTGAGCTGAAGATCGAGGATATCTGGGAGCAATACCGTCTCATAACAACAGCGATGCTGAAACCGGAGGCTGTTCCACTCGATGTGAAGGTTGTACTGATAGGTAATCCGTATATTTATTACCTGCTCTACAATCTTGACGAGGAATACAGGGAGCTGTTCAAGGTGAAGGCGGATTTTGATAACCGGATGGACCGGACAGGGGAGAACATTCTTAAGTACGCAACCTTTGTTGCAACCAAGTCAAAGGAAGAATCCCTCCTGTCCTTTGACCCCTCGGGTGTAGCAAGGATTGTTGAATACGGTTCCAGACTGGCGGAGCACCAGGAGAAACTCTCTTCAAAATTCAGTGATATATCAGACCTGGTCAGGGAGGCTCATTACTGGGCGAAAAAGGATGGGGCCGAAGTTGTTGCCGGGGTGCATGTGGAAAAGGCCCTCAACGAGAAGATTTATCGTCATAACAGGATTGAGGACAGGTTGAGGGAGTTGATGGCTGAAGGGACCCTTATTGTCGAGACCTCAGGTGAAAGAGTGGGGCAGATAAACGGCCTTGCAGTGATGAGCCTTGGAGATTACAGTTTTGGCAAACCTTCGAGGATTACTACAACTGTGTATACTGGAAAGGCAGGGGTTATTAACATTGAGAGAGAGACGAAGCTTTCAGGTAAGATACACGAAAAGGCCATTCTCATACTTTCAAATTACCTTGGCAGGATGTATGCCGTCAAAAAACCCATAAGTCTCTCGGCATCAATTACATTTGAGCAGCTTTACGGGATGATAGAAGGGGACAGTGCCACCTGTGCTGAACTCTATTCACTCTTGAGCGCTATCTCGGGTGTGCCCATCAAGCAGAATATAGCCATAACAGGTTCGATGGATCAGAACGGCAATATTCAGCCTATCGGTGGTGTGAATGAAAAGATCGAGGGTTTCTTTGAGCTCTGCCGTCTGAGAGGACTTGACAGGACTTATGGGGTCATCATCCCTGAGAAAAATGTCAGGAATCTGATGCTCCGAAGGGGAGTCCTCGATGCGGTAAAGGATGGGAGTTTCCATATTTACCCGATTGAACGCGTGGAGGAGGGGATTGAGATTCTTATGGGTATGCCTGCCGGTGAACTTAAGCCTGACGGGACATATCCTGAGGCTACACTGAACTACCTTGTGCAAGAGAGGTTGACGGAGATAAGAGAGGCTCTGAAAGATAAGAAGGGGGAGAAGAATAACAACAATGGGGAGGACGGTAAGGGCGGGGAATGAGCAATGTCCTGTGGCTGTTGCAGATGGGCCTTCTGTATGCCGTAACCCTTCCCATAGGTATTATGCCTTTGAGGTTGGCGCTCCGGGTGGGTTCACTGATAGGGCTTATGGGATATTTTATATGGGGGAGCAGGAGAGAAATAGCTGTTGATAACATCAGCCATGCCATTCGGGCAGGATTCATTGACAACAGCGTTCCTGCGGCTGAGTTAATAAAAGAGCATTTCAGAAACCTTGGAACGTCCGCTGCTGAAATAGTTAAGGTTTACCATGGATTCGGCAGTAAGATACTGGACAGGATAGAGGTGGAGGGGATTGATAATTATCATAGGGCGAGGGAGAAGGGAAAGGGTATCCTCCTGATTACAGGGCACTGTGGTAATTGGGAACTCCTTGCACTTGCTGTTTCCTGTAAGGTCTCTCCCGTCGGAGCTGTAGCAAGACCCATAAACAATCCATATTTAAACAGTCTCATTGAAGGGGTCAGAAAGAGATACGGCAACTCGGTGATATACAAAAAGGGAGCGCTCAGGGCCATAATCTCCCGGCTCAGGAAGGGTGGTACAGTGGGAATACTCATTGACCAGAGTGTCCTGCCCGCCGAGGGTGTTGTAGTTGAGTTCCTTGGCAGGCCTGCCCGGGCAATCAAGTCGCCGAGCCTTATTGCAAGGAAGACCGGGGCTCCGGTGGTGCCGGTTTTTATAAGGCGGAGGGATAACGGGAGTCACGTGGTGGAGATACATCCTGAGGTGGAACTCTCAGACTCAGAAGATATTGAAGGAGCGGTTCTTGAGGATACGAAGAGGTTTACATCTTTTGTTGAGAGATATATAGTGAAAAATCCTGCGGAATGGCTCTGGATTCACCGCAGGTGGAAGAGGGGTCGGGATTGAAGATTCGGGATTGAAGATTTACTATTGTAAGAAATCGACAATCGACAATCGTCAATCGTCAATCGTCAATCGTCAATAGATAGACCTGAACCTGCCCGTGCTGCTGTCAAAGAGAATGGTGTCGACAACCTTCCCCTTGTCCTTTACTTTTGCCTTTATAAACCTTCCGCTTATCTCTTCTATCTCCACATCAAGCCCTTTTTTGTTGTAATAGTCTCTTATTGCCCTCTCTGCTTTTTCCGGACTCGTCTGTATTGTACAGATGCCGTAAGTGCTGCACAGGGAGCAGAAATCGCCATAGGGCGTTACAGGCTGTTCCTTTTGTTGTGCAGATTGCTGTGCAGATTGCTGTGCAAAAGTTGAAGGCGCTGTCAACATAAATAAAATCGTTGCCAACGCTGCTGTGTATTTCATTTTACTTATAATCATTCCCAAAGTTTTGTCTTTTTGTCTTTCTCTGTGACCTCTGAGTCACTCTGTGGTTAAATTTTAGAGCCTTTACCCTCAGTTTCAAGGATAAGACAAAAAGATGAAGAAATTATGAAAATACTCTGCCGTATATCTTCAGAATATGACGGTAAACCGTGAACCGATATCCGGAGTGCTCTCTACCTCAATCCTTCCCCCTATCACCTCTGTCAACTCTGTCACAATGGCAAGGCCGAGTCCCCTGCCACCAGAGTCTTTTCCCTTGTAAAACCGTTCAAATATTTTTGAAATATTTCCGGGCGTAATACCTTTTCCTGAATCTTCAACCGTAATCTGAAATCCTGTAGTACCCCCGTCTTTTTTATATTTATTCCATCTTACGGTAATTCCTCCGCTGTGTGTGAATTTACAGGCGTTTGTGAGGAGGTTTTTCAGTATGATATGCAGTTTTTCAGGATAGGTCTTTACTGTGACAGGAGGTCCCTCTGTCCTTATAAAGAGCCCCTTTTCTTCAATCATCTTGGCCATTCCACTTGTGATTGTTTCGATAAACTCCTTGAGGTCAAGCTCCGTCAGGGTGCCTTTCTTGAAGAAACTTGCCTCAGCCCTTGTTATGTCCTCAATCCCTTCCACGAGGGAGATGAGTCTCTGTATCTCTGAGGTTATATTATTTATTACCGTATGACTATCTGTGATTATTCCGTCCTCAATAGCTTCGAGGTTTACCTTTATAATTGTCAGCGGTGTTCTCAATTCATGGGCTACGTTGGAGGTAAGGTGCTTTCTGAGGGCATCCTCTCTCCTCAGTGCCTCTGCCATATAATTGAATGTATCTGTAAGCCTGTCCATCTCGTCATGGCATTTCAATGCGCTGTAAAGACTTCCGAAGGGCCGGTGTAATGGGGGTATCTTTACCGAGAGGTCTCCTTTTGCTATATTTTCTGCTGCAGCGTTCAATCGTCTTACCGGTGTGGCGAGGTAGATGGTAAAGAGTATGGAAAGAAAGATTGCTCCGCTACCTGCTATCAGAAACGAGCTGACGAGAAACTCTTTCCCCCTGTTCCTGAAGATATCTTCCTTGAGGGCAATAGCCCCGAGCCTTTTAAGTGGTCTGATATAGAGTTTCCCGATCTCTCTGCCCTTGACATAGAGGGGATACCAGGCATATTTACCCTCACCGATGGGCAACTTCAGGAGGGAAAGCATCCGTTTAAACATGTTTGAATTCAGAGACAGGAGGACATCTGTTGAGGAGAGAATCTGCTTTCCGGAGGTATCCTCAACATAGGTTTCGAAGCCGAGCATTAAACCCCAGTGAAGCGCCATGTCGAGATGTTTCATATCCCACTGATTATTTACATAACTCCCTTCAATTGAGGCCAGGACCCAGTATGTCTGGTCTTCTCTTGTTCCCCTTACGAACTCATTGAAATCTTTCAGGGTAAGCCTTTCAAATACAACATTGGAAAGGAGGGCAAGAAATATTATAAGTATAAATGACAGGAATAATTTAGTCCTCATCTGGTAAGCCGATAAATCTGTAACCTACTCCGTAAACTGTTTTTATGTAAAGAGGGTTTCTTGGATCGTCTTCGATCTTGTGACGGATATTCTTGATGTGTGCATCGACCGTTCTGTCATAACCTTCAAAATCATAGCCGAGAATTGCGTTTACAAGCTGAACTCTTGTGAAGACCTGTCCGGGACGTTCGGCAAGGTTGATGAGGAGTTTGAACTCCGTTGGAGTAAAGACTACCACAGAGCCGTTTTTTATGACCTCATAACGCAAAGCATCAATTATAAGGTTACCATTATTAAAGCTCACCTTCTTTTTTAACCCTTTGGTCCTTCGCAGGAGCGCCTTGACCCTTGCAACGAGTTCCCGCGGACTGAAGGGTTTTACCACATAGTCATCAGCTCCGATACCGAGCCCTTTTATCCGCTCTTCCTCTTCGCTCTTTGCAGTGAGCATTATGATTGGTATTTCAGAGTCTTCACGGATTGCCTCACATATGTCCTCACCAGGCATATCCGGGAGCATCAGATCGAGTATTATAAGGTCAGCCCCGTCTTTCAGCAACTCTAAAGCACTCTGTCCTGTTTCTGCAACGGCTACCTTAAACCTCTCGTTTTCAAGGTATGCCTTGACGATATCCGCTATCTTCTTTTCATCTTCTACTATGAGTATCCTGTAACCCTGCATAATACTTATAATAGCATAAAAACTTATGAAGTAGTTGTAGCGGAGAGATGTTGCAGAAATTTGCACTGAGGAAAATTGCGTGTTGCTTGTATATTTCAATGAGTTTCACTATAATGTACATTATACCCTTACAGTCATGGGGTATGGTGTGTTCAAACAGAGATTGCCCTGCTTTGCAGAGAGTTTCTATCAACTCAACCCTCACCTGACGGGGAGTTCACCATAAATTATAAGGGGACAGGGTTGAGTATCTCGAAGAAGGGTGATTGATACCTGTATCAATGGATGGTGTAAGGATTGCGGGATATCTGCAGATAAATAAAAAATTCCTTCCGGGGAGGATTTATGGCTATTAAAAAGGGCACAAGCATTAAGGTGAAGCTTACCATTTCGTTCCTGGCCGTTATATTATTAATGGTCACTGCAATTTTTACATACCAGCTGTACGATACGTGGAAAGCGCGCGTAAAGACGACAATCGAGAAAGAAAAACTCTTTGTTGCCGAGCAGTCTGCCGCAGTAAGTGATCTGTTGTCAGCAGAAGATACAAGCGCTGTGAAGACATTTGCCGTTCAACTGAAGAAATCCTCTCCCGACCTTGCATACTATATATTCAGAGACCGCGATGGAAAAATATTTGAGGATTCTTTTAAAGGAAAAATCCCTGCCGAGTTGAAAAAGGTTGGTCTGAATGCAAAAGAGACCGTGCAGGAACTCGTTGTCAAGCCCTTTGGGAAAGTAATAAATATAAACTATCCCCTGGCATCATACGGAATAGATATATACGGGACTATGACCGCCGGGTTTTATAAAGTGAGTTTTCTGGATATTCTTAAGGAACGTTCAATGGTGATTGCCTTATTTTATTTGGTAGCCCTGTTTATCGGAACGGTAGTCTCCATGGCTATATCTTCAAGGATGGTGGAACCCTTAAAGTCCCTGATGGCAGGTATTGAGGCCGTTGGCCGTGGAGAGTCCGATGTCAGACTACCGGTCAAATCATCTGATGAGTTCGGCAAGATAGCAGTTGTCTTCAATGAGACCCTTGACAAGTTGAGGGAATATATACAGACAGATGAAGAAAGAAAAAAGGTTCAGGAAAATGTCATCAAGTTCCTTGAAGTTGTCAGTACTGCTGCAGAGGGCGACCTTACTGTGCGCGCACCTGTTACTGCGGATGTCTTCGGCTCGATTGCCGATGCCTTTAATCTGATGGTGGATGAGCTTTCATACCTCTTCAAGGATGTCAGAAACACTGCCCGTAGTGTTGGGGAAGAGAGCTTCAGACTCCTTGATATGCTTAAAAAGATGGAGGACGGGGCTGAAACCCAGATGGGTCAGCTAAAAGGGGCCACTGAAGCAGTCAACGGGACGGTTGATGCCACAATAAAAATCTCTGATGAGACAGGAGAGGCAACAAAGATATCCGTTAAGGCCACAGAGGCCGCATCAAAGGGTGGAGAGCTGGTCAGTCAGAGTATCGAGGGTATGAAAGTTGTCAGGGCAACGGTTCAAACCATCAATAAAAAAATGAAGATGCTGTCCGAGAGGATTATAGAGATCGGAACCATTTCAAGCCTTATTGCAGAGGTTGCCTCAAGGACAAACCTTTTGGCAATGAATGCCTCTATTGAGGCGGCAAGGGCCGGCGAGTCGGGCAAGGGTTTTGTGGTTATCGCTGAAGAGATACGCAGGCTTGCAGACAAGTCGGCAGAGGCAACCAAGCAGATTACCAATATCATACGTGCAATACAGACAGAGGCAAGTGAAATAACCACGTCACTGGAAGATGAGACCGAAATAGTCGAGAAACAGGCTATCCTTGCGTCTGAGACGGGTATTGCCTTTACGGATATAGAAGGTTCTGTTGACAAAACAAAGGGCATCGTTTCCGAGATATTCCAGTTATCCCAGATTCAGAGGGAGATGGCAGGCGATGTTTCCCTTTCAATGGAATCCGTCAACGGCATTTCTCTTGAGCTGTTAAAGCTGGTACAGGACTCAACAGAGATATCAGGGAAGCTTTCCGGCTCTTCAAAAGAACTGCTCTCATCAGTTGAAAAATTCAGGATATCAGAGGAAGGAGAGACGGTTTAGTTTTGTCCAGGGGCAGGGGCAGGGGTTTATCTGGATTGAGGGGTTCTCAGCTGCCCCCTCACTGTTTCCAGCAGTGAGGCTTCTTCAAAGGGCTTCACCAGATACTCTCTTGCACCGAGTGAGGCCGCTTTCTCTTTGTGTTTCTCACTCCCTCTTGATGTCAATATCACGACAGGGATGCTTTCAGAAAGTCCTTTCCTCCGGAGCTCTCTTAAGAGTTCATAACCGTGCATGACCGGCATCTCAAGATCTGTGATGATGAGGTCGACAGGCTGTTCATCAATTACTTCAAGTGCTTCCATACCATTTGATGCGGTATATACCCTGTATCCCTTTTGCTGGAGGATGATGCTTACAAATTTGCGGATACTCAGGGAGTCATCCACTATCAGAATATTCTGTTTCCTTTCCAGCTCTCTTATCTCGGGCTGCAGGAACTCCGTCTCAACAGGTTGTTCGAGCAATGCCACCGGATTAAGGACAGGCATCAGTCTTCCACCTGCCGAGATGCTCACCCCTGAGTAATATTTCAGGCCTTCGAGAAACTTTCCAAGCGGCTTGATGACCGTCTCTTCCTGTCCTGTTATCTCGTCTACCAGGAGGGCTACCTGTGTGCCGGGCATAAGATTGAATATAATTGCATGTGTCTTTGAACCCCTGGCTTCCGGATTGAGTCTCAGCAGTTTACAGAGGTCCTTTGCCTCAACACGGGTTTCCCTCAGGGGTACGGTTTCAGCTTCCGTATCGTACTCCGGCATGTCAACCTCAATCAGTTCCTGAATAAGGCTTGATGGAACGACAAACTCGATACCGCCTGCAGTGAATCTTACCGTGTTGACAATTATAAAGGTAATGGGGAGTCTTATCCTGAGGATCGTTCCCTTCCCTTCTGATGTAGCAACCGTTATTTTCCCGTTCATTTCCGCAATAGTCTCCCTCACCACATCCAGTCCCACACCCCGCCCTGATGTCATATCCGTCTCTTCAAGGGTAGTAAACCCGGGGCTGAAAAGGATACCAAGGAGCCGCCCCTTGGTAAGCCGTTCACCCTTTTGCAGAATTCCAAGCCTTACGGCTTTTCTGTATACTGCTCCAAGATCAATACCCCGTCCGTCATCTTTTACATCGATTACGACACTGTTGCCCTCTCTTCTTGCAGCAAGGGAGATTCTCCCAACCTTTGATTTGCCCTTTGAAACCCGTTCCTCCGGATTCTCTATGCCGTGAGATATTGCATTACGGATTATATGCAAGAGCGGATCAAACAGCCGTTCAAAGATTACCCTGTCAATACGCGTTTCCGTGCCACTTACAATAAATCTGACCTTCTTGTCCGACCGGTGTGCCAGATCCCTGATTGTTCTTGTAAACCTCTGAAAGAGCCGGCCGGCCTCTACCATCCTTGATCGGGAAATGGTCTCTCTCATCTCCATATTGATCCTGTCGATCATCCTGATATGATCCGAAAACCGAACAAGGAAATTGGCGGAATCCTTAAGTGCCTCTGTTATATCATCCATTATCTCGTGGAGCTTGTGGGTAAAGAGATTCAGCTCGTCATACCTGTCAAACTCGAGTTCCCTGAAATCTTCAAGGAGTGCATCCACATATGTAATCTTGTCCGGAATGGAGTAAGCGTATTTACTGCTGAAGTCATCTATTTCCTTTATTAACCTGCCGCCGGCATACTCGATTTCGTCTTTAAGGTCTAATATTCCCCCTGTTTCAGAAAGTAGATAATTCTTCAGGATTGTTAATTCACCAACGAGGTTCATCATCTGTTCTATATTATCAACATGAACTTTGACGTAATTCGACAGTACCTCAATGTCCTCTTTTCTACGCGGCACCTGCCTCTTTTCAGGTACAGCCTTTTTCTCTTTAATGGAGACACTCCCGGCAGTCTCTTCCTCCGAAAGGATTTCTTTAAGGCTTTCCTCTACTTCATCGGCAATCTCTATTATTTCAGGATTTCCAAGTGTTATCTCCGATATAAGGAGTTTGATGGCATCAAGGGTATGGAGAAGCCAGTCAATGACCGGTCTGGTAACGGGGGTATTACCGTCCCTGATTGACTCAAGGACATCTTCAAGGTTATGTGCAACCTTGCTTGTGGTATCAAGTTTGACAAGTGCTGCAGAACCCTTAAGGGAGTGAGCAGCCCTGAAGAGCTCCTGCATTTCGGAAAGATCTGAAGGGTTCTTTTCCAGCTCGAGGAATCCTTTCTCAAGGACAACCAAATGTTCTTCCGCCTCTGCAAGAAAGAAATCGCGTAAACCTTTTTCCGCCATTACCTCAACCTGTATGTTTCAAAGAAATCCGGGACATCTATAAGCTCACCCCTGTAATCAGCGACCAGATCCGGCATCTCGTTTACAGTAATCCCAAAGAGAGTCCTCTCCACCTCAAGCACTATCAGCCACCTCTCTGTAGCCTTTTCTTCATGAATATCCTTCAGAGTGGCAAGGTTTACAACGGGCACAGCCATTCCTCTCAGAGATGTAATCCCCTCTATGTAGGAAGGGCTGAGCGGCAGGGGTACGATCTCTGAAAGTTCTGCTATTCCCTTAAGATAGGCCATGTCTACTGAAAACTCCTGCCCGCCGACGGAAAATATACAAGCCTTTAATTCGGGAGTAGCATACTCCTCTTCCGGAGTGCCTGAATTTTCTATATGTTCAACCATTTTACAATATCTATTTCATCATTTGGACTGAATTTTACTGTTATCCACTCGCGAGGTGTTTTTTGACAGCCTCTAAAAGGTCTGTTGGCTCAAAGGGTTTTGTAACATACTCATCAGCTCCCTGCTTTAATCCCCAGAACCTGTCACTGTCCTGTGTCTTGGATGTAATCAGTATAATCGGGATGTGTCTGTATTTTTCATCTCTTTTAAGAGACCTGCATACCTGGAAACCATTTTTTTTAGGCATAACCACATCAAGTATTATCAGATCCACCGTCTCCGACCTTACCTTCTGCTCGGCCTCATCTCCGTTTGATGCAGTCAGTATCTCATAACCGGTTTCCTTCAAGGCATTTCTTATAAACTGAAGGTCTGTGATACTGTCTTCTGCTACGAGAATCCTTGCCATTTAAGCTCACCTCCTCTCATCCTTTATCTTTAACAGCCCAATCTTTTGCAGTGAATAACAAATCCTCTTTGCCTCCAGTTCATCAAGCTTGCTTTTAATTATAATATCCTTCAATCTTGTTTTTCCATCAATGAGCGAGAATATTCTGAGCTCCTTATCCTCAAGGGTAATGCCCTCAAGTGCATCCGCATTGGTTATTAATCTCAGGGGGATCATATCGTCACTTCTGAATATCTCTGAAGCAAGCCTGCTTTCATCCAGCTTTCTAAGTCCATCGAGAATGGTTGCACTCGTTGACAGCCTGAATTTTATGTCACTCAGGTTCAGGGGCAGGGGGGTCTCTTCGAGATAGAAGTGACCGGAAGTCGCTGCAAGTGTATGAAATATTGCGTCTTCAGTCAAGCGTTTCAGGTAGCCCATAAGTTCATCGTCTGTAATAGAGCCTTTCCGGACGAGCACCCTTCCTACCGGCAGGTTCAGCTTTTTTGCCTCGGCGACGATGTTTTTTAAATCTTTCTTTTTCAGTCTTTTTTCTTCAACGAGAAGGTCGGTAAGAAATGTCCTGTATCCGGGTTTGCTTATGGTGGAGAAGACAATCTGTCCCCTTTCCAGGTATATCTCGGAGTTAAGATTCGATGAGACTACCGAGAGTCTGCCTGACAGGTTCAGCATTCCTATAAATTGCAGGACATCTGCAACTGTAAGATACCTCAATTCACCTGAGATTATCAGTCCGGTAGAACGGGCAACCTCGGTCTCCTTGAGGACTTCAACCATAAGGGTTTTGAGCAGAACCCTGAATTCTTTTTCAAAATAGTACCGTAACAGTTTGTCTATGCCTTCAATTAATTCCCCATCGGTATCCAGTGGTGCAGAGGAAACCGTTTTATCCGGAGCCCCTTCCTGAACACCCAGAACCTCGTTTATCTTTTCTATAAGCTCATCAGGTTCAAAGGGCTTCTGAAAATAATGGAGGACACAGAATTTCTCTTCAAAGGACTGCCCTACATCCTCCCCCCTGGAGGTTATTAATATCAGGGGAATATCCTTCAGCTTGCGGTCGGAACGTATGAGTTTGCAGAGTTTATACCCGTTCATCCTCGGCATTACAAAATCAACGAGTATTATTGAAGGTATGACCTTTCTTGCGATTTCAAGTCCTTCATCACCATCAGGGGCGGTATAAACCTCATAGCCTTCCCTTGACAGAGCCAGTTCCACTAACCTCCTGACAGTGAGAGAGTCATCTACAATAAGAACAGACTTCTTTTTTCCCAATACTGCCTCCATCCGGGGGTTATTTGTCGAAAATGAAAATATACTCATCAGGTCTGGAGAGGTTCATATCTTCACGGGCGTGCTTTTCTATGTAGAAGGGGTTTTTCTTCAGCAACGATATCTCCTCATTCAGTTTTACATTCTCCTTCTGCAGCTCCGCAACCTCCATGATTACCTCTGTGCGCCTTGTTTTGAGTTCAAAAAACCTTACAATCCCATCTTCATCAAACAAGAGAACCCAGGCCAGATAAAAGATAAACATCAGCAGAACGGTAAAGCAGACCAATGACTGCTTCTTCCTCTCATTAACTACCTGTTTCCTGAGAAGGTTTTGAGGGTACATACTAAAGTTCATTATATCATAATTTTCATAAAATATAGCATACTTGCCCTGTTGGGTCAAAAAGATGGAGATTGGAGGACTGGAGTGATGGAGTAAACAATCTGTGGCCACTTCTGCTAAAATATCCCGTGTTTGAAGAAAGGCTTGAAGGATTAATACAGGAGGGGGTTTTCAGGAGTATAAGCGACAGGGATTCCCCTCAGGGCAGGGTGATAAAGACGGGGGGGCGGTACCTGATAAATTTCTCCTCCAACGATTACCTTGGTCTTTGCAATCATCCCGCTATAAGAGAGGCCGTTGTCAGGGCTGTTGAAGAATATGGCTCCGGCAGCGGTGCATCGAGACTCATATCAGGTGGAACTGGTCTTCACCGGAGGCTCGAAGTTCTTACAGCAAGGCTCAAGGGTACAGAGGCATCCGTCATATTCGGTTCCGGATATGCGGCAAACACCGGAGTTATCCCTGCAATATCCGACGGCAATACAGCGATCTTCAGTGATGAACTCAATCATGCCAGCCTTATAGACGGATGCCGTCTCAGCAAGGCCCGTGTCTTTATTTACAGGCATAAGGATATGGAGCACCTCAATGGGCTGTTGCACAGACACCGGAGGGAGGAATCAGTGATAATCACAGACTCTGTCTTCAGCATGGATGGAGATATTGCCCCTGTTGGAGAATTACGGGAGTTGGCCCTCACGTATGATGCAGTGCTTTATATAGACGATGCGCACGGCACGGGTGTTCTTGGGGGAGGGAAGGGGGCGCTCAGTCATTTCGGTCTTTCTCCTGACCCCTTTATAATACAGATGGGGACCTTCTCAAAGGCCGCGGGCTCCTATGGCGCTTTTGTTGCAGCCACAGGGGTTGTAACCAGATGGCTGATAAATACTTCAAGGACGTTTATGTACTCCACTGCACTGCCGGCCCATCTCATCGCAGCCTCTATTGAGGCAGTCAATATTATTCTTGATGACTCCTCCCTGGTGGAGAGGCTCTGGAAAAACAGGAACTATCTTGTTCATGGACTTCATTCTGTCGATATAGATACAGGTCTGTCACAAACTCCGATTGTGCCTGTTGTGCTGAAAGATAACCGCTCTGCCATTGATCTTTCAGAGCGTTTGATGAGCCGGGGGATTTATGCACCTGCAATCAGGCAGCCGACTGTCAGGACCCCAAGGGTGAGGTTTACGGTGTCCGCAGTTCATACAGAAGAGGACATTGATCTTCTTGTAAAGAGACTCAAGGAGGCGCGGGATTGCGGGTTGTTCTGATATCAGGGGCTACCGGAGGGCTTGGCAGCAGGCTTGCCGAGGGGTTTGACCGTAAAGGCTACAGGGTTGTTCTCCATTATTTCAGGGCGGAGACAGAGGCCAAAAGGCTTGAGGAGATACTGAAAAATGACCCGTACCTTCTGAGGGGCGATATCGGAAATTTCAGGGATGTGCAGGGGATGGCTGAAGCTCTTGACCGGGATGTGGGAAGACTTCATGTGCTTGTAAATAATGCCGGTATTACAAGGGATGCCCTGTTACTGAAATACCCCGAATCCGACTGGGATGACGTGATAAGGACAAACCTGAAGGGGGTTTTTAACAGTATCAGGAACTTTGCCCCTGTCATGATAAAATCAGGGGGCGGGCATATTGTCAATATATCTTCTTACTCCGGACTGAGAGGGAAAGAGGGACAGGCGGCATACAGTGCATCAAAGGCAGCACTCCTGGGGCTTACCGCTTCCCTGGCAAAGGAGTTTTCAGAATACAGTATAAATATCAATGCAGTGATACCGGGATACCTGCCGCTTGGAATGGGGATTGAGTCACCACGGGCAATGGAGGGGGCCAGGCGTGCAAGCATCAGGGGTAACCTCTCAGACCCTGATGATGTGGTTGATTTTATCACGTATCTTGTTGGGACCAGGGGGATAACAGGGCAGGTGTTTTCGCTTGAGAGCAGGGTTTGAATTTGATCAGTACCGGAACCAGTGATAAATGGTTGTTGGAAGCGATATGATAGACTCTTCACTCATTCTCGTCCCGGCATCCTGCCGGGGCTCCGAGGAAATTATCACGACTCACCATTCAGGTGAAGCGTGATAATTTAAAACCGTTCAGACTCTATCATATCGCTTCCTTTCCTTGTTTGAACGGATAGTACTCTAATCATCAAAGGAGCAAAACTATGAAACGCGGTGTGTTTATAACAGGTACTGATACAGGGGTGGGTAAGACTATAGTAGCTGCTGCAATCACCCGTGCGCTTAAAATGAGGGGGGTAAATGTTGGTGTGATGAAACCCGTTGAGACAGGCTGCAGGATGGAAGGTGAAAAAGGGCTTGTGCCTGTGGACGGTGCCTTTCTGAAGTATATGGCTGAGACGGATACCCCTCTGTCGGAGATTACTCCCTACAGGTTTGAGACCCCGGTTGCCCCTATGGTGGCCTCCGGGATTGAGGGCAGGGTAATCAGGAAGGAGGTAATCCTGAGCACGTTTGAGAAGATTTCAGGTAATCATGACTTTATGGTGGTTGAGGGTGTGGGCGGATTAATGGTCCCTGTGAGCAGGGACTTCCTGGTCTGTGACCTTGTCAATTTGCTCGACCTTTCTGTTATTGTCGTTGCCGGAAACACCCTTGGAGTAATTAATCATACACTCCTGACTGTAAAGGCTGCGGAGAATGAAGGCATCCGGGTTGCAGGGGTGGTAATAAACCATACACGTTCGCCCCGGGGGGACATTGCCGAGGATACAAATCCCCAGGTTTTGGAGAAACTGCTTAGCGTGCCGGTTATAGGGGTATTTCCGTACCTGGAGGAAAGGAGTAAGGAGGAGATGGACAGGGTATCAGGGTATGCCTTGTCTGTGGAGGCGCTGATGGCTTGATCATGAGGGTGGAGGGCGGGGAGACCCCGCCCCTACATGGCAGGATTAAAAACTATCCGGAATACGTAGCACAGCTTAAAAATCATTAACTCGTTATATTTTGTTGAGTGGGTGTATGAATACGAGATTATTTAATTTAAGCGCTTTGGCGCTCTCTACAATCTGTTTGTGATGTGAGAAGAGAATAACCTGATTCTTTTCAGCCAGAGAAGCTAAAGCCCTTAGAGTCGCCTCGGCCCGGGCGTCATCAAAGTTGACAAGGATGTCATCGGCAATGAACGGCATTGGTTCATGTTTTTCAAGCCGCCACTCCAGTGTTGCCAATCGCAATGCAAGGTAAAGCTGATCCCGTGTACCTGAGCTCATATCGTGAACAGTCTTGACGCTGCCATCAGGGCAGACTCCAACAAGAATTGGATTGCCGTTATCGTCAATATCAGCCCTGAGACCTGAAAATGCTCCAAGTGTCAGTTCAGAAAAATAACGGGCAGCAATTTTCAGGATCGGATCCTGGTTCTCCTGCCGGTAATGGTCGACCTCTCTCTTGAGGACCAAAGCTGCAATTCTGAGACGAACATAGTTATCGGCGAGGCGCCTGACCTTTGTCAGCGCCTGTTGGGCCTCCTCCTCTTTTTCAGCAGCCTTTCCGCTGCCGTCCATCTGTTGCAGTATGGTGCGTGCCTCACCCTTATCCTCCGAAAATTTTCGGATCTGCGGATCAAGTTCATCCTTAAGCTGCCTCTCCATTGTATCAATCTCGCCAGGCAGGCCATCAGGATTCACATCCAGACTCTGTTTGTCCAACTCTTCAAGCGGCACTCCCTCAGTAATGCCGGCAAGCGTCTCTTCAACCTGACTTAATTTTTCCTTTAAATCAACTAATTCCCGAAAATTTCTCTCAATCTCATATAACTGCTCATCATTGTCGCATCGCGCAGTTTTTTTCAGTTCATCAATTTTTTCCAAAGCCCGATCAAGTTCTACTTTAGCCAGGCGTATATCTTCTTCAGTAGATTCCATACGTTCCATGAAACCATCTCTTTTTGTGGATAGGGCTCTCGCTTCTTTCAGCATAGACTGAAGCTTGACCACTGCCTGTTCAGGAGGCAGATCGTTGATCTCCGGGGCAACGGATTCCACAAGAGCCAGAACATCTCCGGAAAACTCATCCTTAAACTTATCCATAGCATCTATCCTTTGTTTAGATTCTTCTGCCTTTCCGAGTTGTTCAATACAACCCCTCAAGTTTTCCAGGGCCTCAACCGCATTTTCCGGAGTGGTGTGTTCAGGAAGCCCGATACCTTCCATAGGTTCCTTCCAGTCTTTATGCCAGCTATCCATTGCACTTTTACTGGTTTCCAATTCTTTTCTTGCCTGTTCAATATCCCTCTGAATTCTGCTAATGTCTTTTCCCAGCAAATGCCTCTGATCGTTATTTTCTTTCAATTCCTTAAGAAGCTGTTCCGCATAGGCAATAACCGGCTCTATATCATCACCTTGAAACTTTTTGTCTTTCCCTATATCTTTCAGCTCGCTGACAAGTAGCTCCAAAAGGCCCTGACGCTGATCAACCAGGTTTTGCTTTTGCACCAGCTTATCCATCTCGTCTTTAAGCATTCGCCGAATTTCCTGCCAGCGCTCGATCCAGCCTCTCATCTCTCCGGGTGATAAGGGCGTTATGCTGCAGCCGCTCCATATTTCCTTCCAGGAGTTCTCTGTTTGGGTCAGACGCTCAGCAGCTTTGTCTCCTGATTCTTGTAATCGTTGAATCTGTTCATCAAATTTTTCTGCCTGAGCTGTCAGGTGCGCATACTTGTGAACCCGCTCTGCCTCAGTACGAAGGTGGTCGGAAACATCATCAGCGTTCCTGACTCCTTCTTCATAAGCCTCTGGAAGGTCTTTCCTTAATCCAAGATTTTTCAGCTCCTCTGCGACATCTTCCTTCTCCAGCCAGTCTCGCCTGACAATCTGCCACAACTGATCACGACTGTCACGCACATGATCCAACTCCTCAATTGTAGGGACAGCTCCGGATTTTTCCATTTCTCTAAGCTCGGATTTAACTCGACCAAGCTCTTCCTGATCTTGCTCCAATGTCTTCCCTACATTCCCAACTCCATCAGAGGCGTCCCGAATATCATCAGCAAATTTATTTACCGTATCGAGAGAAGGAATAGGAAAAGAAAGAAGGTCGTCAATCCGACCTTCCCGGGGGACAAGCTGTTTTGCTTCAGTTTCCGCAGAGGCTCGGTGGGTTTTTATCTCCAGATCCAGACCCCGGATATGCCGGTCTATGTCCCCGGCTTTCTGCACACTTTTAACTGCCGAGGCCAGTCCTGACATCTCTATATATGCAGGTAGCGCTTCCAGATCGATTTCGGCTTTCCTGAGTAAATCCGATAGCTTTTTAACCTGCTTCTCCGCCTGATTCAGGCTTTTCTTAAGTCCGGCATATTGATTGCCAAGCTTGAGTATGTCCTGCCTTTTATCAATGAAAGGTTTTATTTCATTAATACGGGAAATTTCAAGGCCGGGAACAACCTGATTCAGCAGGGTTGCGGCTTTTGTCCTGTAGCGGATCATCTGGTCATGAACGCCTGGCTTGTCCTTCTTTGCCTGCAGTCGCGTTCCCAGCCGCTGATGCAATGCTTCGACCATTTCCGCCTGATCAAGGAGTTCCTGTCGAACGGTACAATCTGCTATCTTTGCTGCAAGACTCTCCTTCAGGGACTCAGCATCACTTATTTTTTTGCCGAACTTTTCAATGTCACTATGAATCCCGGACAGGCTCTTCGGAAAGTTTCCAGGCAGGTGATCCAGAGAACCCAGCGCATTCAACTTCTCCAGCATATCGCGTCTTCCGGACAGATGCGGCATCGCGCGCTTCAGTCTTTTGAGCCGTTCCAGCTCTGCACGGCAATTATTTTGCTTCTGCTCAGTTTTGACAAGATCAGCAGATGTCGCTTTAAAGAGTTCTTCCTGTTTTTTCCATTTAATGCCAGGCAGAGACAGATCACGAATTTCTTTCTTTAAGGACTGAAAGTGCTTTGTTGTTTTATTTATTTCAGGCTTACTGCCTGCAGCTTTAAAAAGGTCTGCACCTTCCTTCTCCAGAGCTTCAATGATCCCGTGCAGGGACGAAAGTCCGGCGCCTGCCGAAAAGAGGGCCTGCCCCACATCTCCCTTCTGTTCAAGGATGTCCTGTCCTCCTGAAATCAGGGTTTCATGGTTGATGCCGAAAAGGGAGTCAAAAAGGGGTTCTCCCACACCTGCCAGAAAATCATTAGGAGTGCCGGCATCCAGTAAAACCCTATCAGCATCAAGAAGATCGCCGATATTCCGTTTTCTTCTCCAAAAGACCAGAGAATCTCCATTCGAATTTTCGAGGTGTCCGCCAATCAGCAGTTTGCTGTATTCGTGCAGGAAGTTGTCGGGAGTCCTCGCATCAATACCGTAAAGAAGGCCCCTGAGCGCTCTCAATGCCGTGCTTTTACCTGCCTCATTTGGTCCGAATATAATGTGAAGCCCCGGCAGTTCCGAGGACAGGTCTATTGAAAAATCAGTAAAATGACCGTATGCCTTGATGTCGAGCCGTTTGATTCTCATTACACCTGTCCTTCGCTGAGCAGCCGGGCGACCAGAAGGTCTTTAACATCAGAGATGATCTCGTCCCATTGGCCGGGATCAGTCGGATCAAATGGATCATCACCTCCGCGAATCTCCGACGGTAATTTGTTAAGAAACGTTGTCATTTCAGGGTCAAGGCCAGCCAGTTTGTTCACATCTATTGCGAGGTCCTTAAGATTGCTCAGCAGCATTCCTGTCGGCGTGTCACCCTGAATTAATGATTCAGGGTCAGTGTGCTCCCGTGTTCTCAGCCTAACTTTCTCCAGCCAGACTCCGGCGCCGCCAAGATTGCCGGCAATTGCCCTGAACTCTTCAGTCCAGTAAGGAGACTGAGCGTGTAATTTCTGATGAGCCGGGGTTGTTCCCTTCAGCTCCAATCGAACTATAACCGGACGCCCATCGCCGTCAGCCAATGCCCTCTCACAAACCCTCTGCACTCGATCACAGACCTCATCCGTGTTTAAACAGTCCTTGAGATCGACCTCATGCGAGCTCCAGCGCAGGACATCGAGGTCTATATGCTCTACGTCGCTGACCTGGTTTCCATCGACCGTAACCATAGTACATCCCTTGGCCCCGGTCTCCCGGATATGTCTTCCCTGAATGTTTCCGGAAAAAACTATCCATGGATCAGTATGAACTTCCTCACGATTATGGACATGGCCCAAAGCCCAGTATTGATAACCTTTTGCTCTTAAGTCATCGACAGTGCAGGGGGCATAAGGCTCATGACCCTCCCTCCCCGAGAGTGCAGTATGTAATAACCCTACATTGAAGTGCCCGCTTTTGGCAGTTGGATAATTTAAACTCAGGTTATCCGACACTGCTCTGTTTGCAAAGCTCTGTCCGTGAACAGCAACATTTATATTATCGACAGTAACCGTCTCGGGTTTTCGGGAAGAAAACATATGAACATTATTCGGCAATTGCAAGGTTCTGGTCATCTGGTTTGCAGCATCGTGATTACCCGATATAACAAAAACACGTATCCCGGCATCCCTCAGTTTAACCATGCATTGATTAAAGAACAGGCCTGTGTTAAAGTCTCGCCATTCACCATCATAAAGGTCCCCTGCAATCAAGACAAAAGAAACATTTTCACGAATTGCCAGGTCGAGCATATTTTCCAGGGCACGACGACTCGCTGCCCTGATCTCTTCTAAAGGAGCGTCTTCCGGTAATTCCAAGCCTTTAAGAGGGCTGTCGAGATGAATGTCAGCTGCATGGATAAAACGAAACATGGTTTAAATTCCCCTTTTATTCAATTATGATACGCTTATTATCCATTAAAAGTATCCTGATTGTTCTGTAATCCTGTATGAAAATAGCTGAACTATTGCTTCCCCGGTTTATTATGTGATGCAGGGTGTCGGGGCGTCAAGTGCCTGCCGTGGAGTCCCCGCCCCTATGAGCAGAATTAAAAGCTTTCCGAATTACGCAGCACAGCTTAAAAATCATTAACTTAGACTATAATTCTGAAATCTTATGTGCCGGTATTTCAATACTGTATTGTAGTATTAAAATATTGCAATATTTCTGTTGATGCCGGAACTCCTCCAGAAGAAGCTATAAGGATTGCATGGGAGGACCCGGATGAGCACCAGTTTTTTGTGCCTCCACGGGCCAGATGGTCTGAGATAAGAAAAGGTGTCAACTCAGATTGGAGAAGCCCTTAACAAGGCATGTGAGGCCCTTGAGGAACAGAATCCATCCCTTGAAGGTGTCCTTGCAGGAATAGACTTTAACGATCCTTACAGGCTTGGGGATGCAAAAAACCGTGAAACGGTTTTTTTGCGGCTTGTTCAGCATTTTTCGCAGATTGGCCTGAAAAATTCAGACCTGTCGGAACCCGATATGCTCGGCAGGGCCTATGAGTACCTGATAGAGAAATTCGCTGATGATGCAGGCACGTGAAGGTTGGGGCAAATCCATCGTTGAGAGATTATCGCACGACCTGCGCAAGGAGTTTTCAGGTACATCAGGGTTTTCGACTCCTAACCTTTGGTTCATGCGACAGATGTACCTTGAATACAGGGATTACCCAAATCTCTTACAACTTGTTAGAGAAATTCCATGGGGACAGAATATTACCATAATGACCAAGGTTAAGAATGTGCAAGAAAGGGAATACTATCTCAGAATGACATCAGAAATGGGCTGGAGCCGTAACGTACTTTTGAATCAGATTAAGACCAGGGCTTACCTGAGACACAAGGCAACTTCCAAACAGCATAATTTCCAGGACACCTTACCAATGGCGATTGCTGAACAGGCAGCTCAGGCTATGAAGGATGTCTATGCCCTTGACTTCCTTGGAATCACCAGGCCTGTTGTTGAACGTGAACTGGAGCGGCGCATGGTTAACCGTATCCGCGAAGTTTTGCTGGAGTTTGGTCATGGCTTTGCTTTTATCGGAAATCAGTATCCCATAAAACTCAACGATGAGGAGTATTTTATAGACCTTCTTTTCTATCACCGAAAACTCAAATGTCTGGTGGCGATAGAATTAAAAACAGGAAGGTTTAAACCTGAATACGCAGGAAAAATGAACTTCTACCTGAACCTGCTTAATGATTTCGTTCGCGAGCCTGATGAGAATCCATCTATTGGCATTATCCTGTGCGGAGACCGCAATCGTATAGAGGTGGAATATTCACTTAAGGGGATTGACAAGCCTGTAGGAGTGGCTGAGTATACCCTAACCCGTAAACTTCCTGCAGAACTTGCCGATAAACTGCCGAAACCGGAAGAACTGGAGAAACAGATTATGCAGGAACTTGGGAAAGATGAGTTGGAGGGTGAGAGTGAGAGTGAGTAAGCCGGTGCCGGAAGGGTGGAGAAAAATCCCAAATGATTGGGAAGTGAAAAGGTTGGGTGATATAGCACTCTTAGAATATGGTATCAGCCTGAAAAACTCTGATCGTTCAGGTGGGGTGTATCCTGTCTATGGCTCTAATGGAATAGTTGGATTTCATAATGAACCTTTTGTTGCAGGGCCTGGCATTGTAATAGGAAGAAAAGGTTCGGTAGGAAAAGTTCAGTTTGTTAAAGATAGTTCTTGCCCAATTGATACTACTTATTGAATCAAATCGCAACTGAAAGCGCTCAAAAGAATATTAATCTTGAAACTTTAAAACCATATCCTGTTTCAATTCCTTGCAAAGAAGAACAAAAGACGATCGCAAAACAATCCGTTTAAAGGGATATGATTATGCACAGAACGGTGCTTATTTTGTAACAATCTGCATTAAAAACAAGGAATGCATATCAGGTGAAATATTGGATGGGGGAATAGCCTTAAACGATGCAGGGGAAATGATACAAACATTATGGAATGCTCTGCCGAAACATTACCCGTATGTTGAATTGGATCAATTTGTTGTAATGCCGAACCATATACATGGCATTGTCGTGATTTCGAATAATAATTATAAGGGTGGGGCAACCCCGCCCCTACGGGAACGCACATTGGGACAAATTGTTGCATATTTTAAATACCAAACAACTAAACAAATCAACCAAATACGTAATACACCCGGAATACCTGTCTGGCAGCGTAATTACTTTGACCGCATAATCCGCAATGAAACGGAATTAAACCGTATCAGGAAATATATTCTCGACAATCCCCTGAAATGGCATCTTGACAAGGAGAATCCGGACGGCAATCCTGATGAAGATGAAAAGAGATTCTGGAAGGAGTTTTCGTGAACCAAATCGTGGGAGGGCGGGGTCTCCCCGCCCTTCTGCCTTCTGCCCAGGATTAAAAATTATCTGCTGCCTTTCTCTCCATCCCCTTAAACCCATAGCATTCAAAAATGCTGTAATCCCTCAACACCCTGGTCTCCTCTCTTACGGCATATAGTCTCTTGTCACACCTTTCAAAGGCGCGGCCTATCTTTTCAGGCAGGGGTTTGTCTCCTGTCATGACAAATATTGCATTATACCCCTTCAGGTCATAAAACCCGGGCCAGAGATCGTACTGGTTCATCCTCCTGCCGAGGTTTATATTGTATGTTACAGGGTTTCCCCGCACATAGAAGGCGAGCTCCGAGGTGACCTGGTATCTGTCGGAAAAGATAAAATATGGGGCTTTCATCCCGTCGGCGATTTTGCCGACATCTTTCCCCAGTTCGTTCCAGCCCCTGAGCCTTGCCGTCGGGTCCATCTTGAGGGGAAGGTTAACGGCCGAAGGATAATGGGCTACTGCTGTAATGGCGATGGATATCAAGGTTCCTGCTACAAGTAAAACCCTGACGGATTTCCTGAATCCCGGCCAGTATTTTACCGTGTAGATGCTCAGGGAGATAAACCCTGCAATGTATGCGGGGAGCGCCCAGTTTGCCTGTACCTTGCCCTGAAGGCTTTTTAGAGTGAAAAAGAGGAGAATCGGGATGGAAAACCAGAAAAGAAGGCTTCCGTCTGAATTCT
This sequence comes from bacterium, assembly GCA_036244995.1. Lineage (GTDB taxonomy): Bacteria > Nitrospirota > Thermodesulfovibrionia > Thermodesulfovibrionales > JdFR-85 > BMS3Bbin07. The sequence goes on from BTTF01000015.1 coordinate 27,542, forward strand.
TCTTTCTGAGGACAAAGAGGCTTATAAGTATAAATACGAAGAGTACAGGGGAAACCACGCCTAATTGAGAGCCTATGAACTCAAAGAAACGTCCCATGGTTATCTTCATGCCGTCGGCGAGGTGGGCCTGTCCGGCTGTATGCAGGAAGGTGACCCAGTTGTGTTGTGAATTCCAGATCAGTACGGGGACGAAGCATAAAAGGCTTATGGCAAATGACAGCCAGGGCCCCGGATGCACGAGGAGTCCCCTCCTCTTCCTGTCTGTGATGAGATAGAGAAAGGCTGAAAGGTAGAAGAATGACATTGTATATTTTACCAACAGGCCTATACCTGTTGTAAGCCCTGCCAGTGCCCAGTACAGGAGTTTTGTCTTTCCTGTTTCCGTCCACTCCCTCTGTGCAAGATAAAAGAGGTAGAGAGAGAGACTCCAGACGAATATAAAAGGTGAGTCAATGGTCATTACTATCCCGTATGTTGAAAACAGGGGGACTATCTGTATCAACAGCGCTGAAAGGAGTCCTGCAAGCTCCGGTGTGCCTGAGCTTGCAGGAACTTCCTTTTTCATCATATCCCTGCTCATCTGATAAAGCACCAGGCTACTGAAAAGACTGAAGAAAACCGCAGGAAGCCTTATCCCTATTTCCGTATTTCCCAGGAATGTTTTTCCTATGGCAATAATGTAGGCTATCGCAGGCCCCTTGGAGTAATAGCTCAGATCGAGCCTTCGTGACCAGTCCCAGTACTGTGCCTCGTCAGGGCTGAGGTCAAGGGGACCTACGAAGATATAGTAAATCCGGAACAGGCTCAGCACCAGGAGCACAACGCCGAGCACAGTCGGATAAGGGGCAATCTTATAGTATTTCTTTGTTTTTGCAAAGGCGAGGCTTACAAACAGGCCTGTCAGGATACCTGTTGCCATACCTGCAAGCACATCCGATGGATAGTGCACACCTATGTATACCCTTGAAAATGCAATGGTGGAGGCCACAATAACAAGGTATCCACTCAGAATAGTGATAAGGGAGGAGGCGGATGAAGAGAGGGAGGCTCTTCCAGAGCGCAACCTTGATAACATGTAGATCAGGATCGTGGCGACAGAGGCTGTATTGGCGGCATGAGCCGAGGGCATTGAGAAAGACTTTCCCCTGCCGACCAACACCAGGACATCCGACAGGGTTACAAAAGGACGGGGACGCTCAAAGTGATGTTTCAGAATATTTGAAAGCCCGTCTGAGAGCGCAAGGGCTGAAAGGCAGAGGATTATCGTCAACAGGGCCTTCTTTCTGTCCTTACAGAAAATAAAAAAAACAACAGGGAGGAAGAGATATAATGCTTTGTCAGTGATGAACGGCATAAATGTGTCAAAGAGGGGATTGGAAAGGGCCCTGTTGATAAAAAAGAATAAATTATGGTCGAGGAGATGTTCTATGCCGATCATTGAGTGTTTCTCTTATTTGCTCCTGGAATAATTATATATCCTGAGGGGTTTATTTATAAAGTCGGCTTTCTCCTGCAGGTGAAAGACCACCAATTAGCACCAAGTCTAACATTTGTCTTTTTCTGTCATTCCGGCTTGTCCGGAATCGTTCTATAATAAGGATTCCCGACTCGCTCCACTTGCGGGAATGACAAATGACTGCACTTTATACACAGACTCTAATTAACACCAAGTCTAACATTTGTTGACCGGGTTAGACAAGAACCCCGGATTTTTGTATAACCCTTTGTATTGACTCAGCCATAGACAGGGTGGGTCTTAAAATAAAGTGGCCCCCATCTCGGAGGGAAGAGATGGGGGCCGGGGGTTTGACCCAATCTCGAGGGGGCGGAGAAAGGGTCTGGTAGGTATGTTTACCATTATATAAAAAATCCGGGGTAAAATGCAATGATTTTTTAAAAAAAAATTAAAAAAACCTCAAAGATTCCTGAAAATTTTGATGCAAACAGGACAGAATTCCTTTGATTTTCTATCGGTTTCTTCAATAGAGTTGGAAAAATGCATCACACAGCGGGGGGCGGGACAGTGCTTCAGACTGTAGAGATGTCCCATTTCATGAATTCCCTCTTTTAGTGTTCTTTGCAGCAGTAGCTCCTGATCAGTTCCTCTGCCGTAAAACTCTTCTTTCAGTCTTGTAATCGATACTACAGCAACCCCCTCCGCAGGGTCTGCCTCGCCAAAGACAAAGTTGAGGCCGGGTACAAAAAGGTCGAAATCTATTATTCCCAGAACCATTCCGTTATAGTCCCTCTTCGCAATAGCCTCAATTAACCCTGTTGAGTATATCTGGCCCCTGTCCCTGTTTAATACGTCAACAGG
>BTTF01000016.1:0-29594 GCA_036244995.1 bacterium
TCGGTATATATAAAGGCACGAATCTCTGATGAAGTACCCGGGGGGATGCTCTTTGTTCCTGTACACTTTGCCTATGCAAGGGTAAATGCCCTGACATTTGCGTCCCCGGAGGGCTCAGCCCATCTGACAGCGGTAAGGATAGAGCCAAAATAAGGGCTTCTCAGTTCAGACAGGGTCGTAAAAGGGCATTGGTCCGTTTACAGCAAACCAATGCCCTTTTGTAATGGTGATCATCCTTCCTCAATTTTAAAAACTACTTTTGCCGGAGGGGACCGTATTCATCTTGTAACTTTTGAATCAAAAGATGGGCGTATTCTACAACGCACCGAATTGAATATTCCCCATCGAAACCAGACTTGTTACTACCAGCAGACGTAATACCATGTACCGATTGCCTTTATCCAGATACACGGATTACTCTGAAGAACTGTGATGCTTTCGGCGTTCTTCATTTTTTTTCCGACAAGGCTCTTCTTGAATTCGGTCTTTGTCATTTTTTTTGGTGCCTTCATGTCACCTTTTTCTACTTTAATCGTCCCGTTATCCATTACTGCCAATCTCATAACTACCTTTGCCATTGCATACCTCCTTTGATGGAAATGATCTTCAGGTTCTCAGGAACCCGGCAATTGAAAAAAATCCACGGCTTATTACAACCGGGTCAAAATGCCAATGTAACTTTAGCCAGGATCAACCGCTCCGGATAAATGGATGGATTTGTAGAATCGGTATCCTGGAACTTGAATTTCTCATTGAACAAGTTTCGTGCTTCTACTGAAACTATGCCGTAGCGTTTAGGTAAACGATACTTGATGGAGACATCAACAACCCAGAACCGGTCACTGCCTTCAAAGATTACCAGGTTAACAGGATTAACAAACTTCCCTTCCTGGGCTACGTAAGTTGTCGTAATTACAGTTGTCATGTTCCAGGGACCGAAAAAAGAGAGACTCACAGGCAATCTCCGGGTCTTTAAATGTTCTATATATTCAGGACCGAAATATTCGGGGTCTCTTTTGAAGTCTTCATATTGGTATTCAGCACTAATTGCCAGCCAGTATGCCGGAGTCAGATACAGGTAAACACGAAATACATCTTCTTGCCAATCTGCCTCTTTATTTTCAGTGACATGTCCGGATGGAGATGGTGAGATTGTCAGCATCTTAAACGGCACATCCATTTTGCGTCTGGAGAACTCTGCTCCACTGAAGATATTGGGCGTGAATTTCTGATCTATCGCAATACCGTATCTCCAGGCATCCGTTCCATTGGCATCATCAAAAAACTGATTAAACCCTGCCACCTGGGTTGGTTCAATCGTCTGATTTGAAATGAGCTGTCTTTTCAATGTCCTGAAAACAGCACCACGGATAGTAGTGTTAGTCGGAAGTGTCCATGTCAGACCAAGTTTTGGATTAAACTGATTTTTATCTATAGTCTCGTTATCAAAAAAATCAGCGCTTCCTCCGATGGTCCATATTACGGCATCGGGGTAGTTGATATGTGAGTAAACATAAAGGTTGGTGTGGCGCACATCGTTCTCCTCAAGTGTAGGAGGAGAAGTGATCGCGGGAAGAGGCGGCATTATAACAGTAGTCGTTGTTTCACTTTCAACATCGGAACTGAAGTGACCAAAACCGCTTATAAGGTGCAACCGTGCTGCATTATAAAGGTGCTGAATTTCCCAGAGGTAGCCACTCTCCTTAGTGTTAAATTTAAACTTCGTTGTGCTTGGCACCCCGGAAACAGGCTCTGAAGTGGAAACAAAGAAAACATATTTAATACTCTGATGGATAGCAGAGGCTATTATTTCCGAGTTTGGAGTAATAGTGTGACGAAATCCCAAGCGTATTGACTGAGAACGGTCTTTTTCTCTTCTGGTAGGAAAGAAGGCATCAGGGTCAAAGTTGAGTGACAGGTCCCCGTTCACCTTGTCTTTGTAACGATATTCAGCCTGAATACTTGTCTTGTGAGAGACATTGTACTGGGTAAATATATTATAGATATCCTCCCGAAGATCATTGTTTTTCCTGAATCCGTCCGTCTCGTAGTGGAACTGCCCCGTGCTTAAAGAAAACCTGTCATATACTCCTGATGCTGCAAATTCATCACCAACTGTAGCATTTCCACCGTAAACTCCACTTGACTGCAAGGCTAACCGGTTCCGGTTGAAGAGGGGATTGAATTCATTAAATGACAAATCCCCTGGTCCGGCCCCATTAAAAATAAAGAGATTGCTCTCGGCAAGCCGGGGCTGAACCGGGGTGATGTTGAGAGGCTGAAGCAGTTGGGACTGGAGGAGTTCGCTGACTCGTGCTATCTCGTGGCGTGGCTGTGAGGCGTATGTATCGGCCAGCAGCCTGTGTGCTGAATAGTTCTTTGGGTCAGTATTAACCGATTTCCATCCCTCTACAAGTGCAAGCCGTTGAAAACCGAGGTCATTATAAATCCGGGCGATACTTGCACTGCGTGCTGCAAGGTCGTCATCAAGCAGGAGTTTGGAACGGTATACCGCCCGGTTATCATTCAACTCTATTGCTTTCTGCATATCATGTAAAGCCTCTACAGGGCGGTTAATGCTCTGTTCCAGAATCGCATCATAGAAAAACGGGGTAGGATCATGGGGGTCGAGTTCCCCGGCTATGCCATACTGGTCTTTTGAGAGCTTCTCCCGCTTTTCTTCATAGTATGCCTTACCGAGATAACTCCTGATGATCGACTGGTTTGGATCCAGGCTTACGGCAATCTCAATCTCCCGGCGTCCTTCCTTGAGATATCCCTGACGAATTTTTGCCAGTCCCAGACCAAGGCGCGCAAGCGGGTCAGCCTGATCCAGCTCAATTGCCTTTTCAAAGGCATCTTTGGCCTCCCTCACCTTAACCTGTGCAAGGTATGCAAAGCCAAGGACTGTTTGCGTACGTGACAGGTCCGGGTTCAACTCAACGGCTTTATGTGCTGCCTCAAGGGCCTTGTCGAGATATCCGAAAGACAGCCACATCTCCGACAGACGCGCCCATGCAAGGCTGTTTTCCGGCTCGGCTTCCACTGCCTTCCGAAGGCTTCCCAGAGCCCCTTTGAGATCAAAGTTTGCCTGCTGTGCATAAGAAAGGGCAATGAGTGCTGCAGCTGATGAGGGATCGGCATTAACAGCCTTCCGTGCAAGGATAAGAGCACGTTCCTTGTCATTCTGCACAATAGAAATAACAGACTCAAGTGCAATGGCCTGACTGTTATCAGGCGCCAGAGACAGTGCCTGTTTGATATTTCTGCGTGCTTCTTCAACACGGCCTACAGAAAGCATCAACGAGGCTCGATAAGTGAGGTACAACGGATTCGTTTCGTCTTTTGTCAGTTTCTCGGGATATTCCATAATAGGAGGGTAATAAAGCGCCCACTGAACTGCATCTCTTGGGTTAACCTCAACTTTCAGTACCGGAGCCCGCCCCTTCTCTGCAACAGCCGATTGACCTTCCGTCAAAGTCAGACTTCCCGAATCGTTTGAAGCCACAACCTTTCCTTCGAAGACCGACAGGAAGGTTTGACCTTTATCTACTCTAACCAGGAATTCCGTCCCCTCTACTGAAGCGTTCACGTAAGGAGTGATAACCTTGAGAGTTCCGGGAACACGGCTTAGAAAATGAATGGCCCCCTTGATAAGGTCAAGCAGGGATGTCTCTCTTTTTTCAATACCACTGAACACTATCGTCGTATTCTGGTCGAGACGGATAATGGTTTCATTGCTCAGAACAATGGCTGCCCGGCTGTTTTCCTTAAGACGGAGCATATCCCCGGGACAGAACGTATCGTTTAATCTGATGGGGCTCCATGCAAACTCCCCTGCCCGCCTGACTTCAGCTATGCCCTGAACAGAAGCCGCTTTGGCTATCTGTACCTCACATTCTTCCGCAGCCATGGAATCCAGGGGAATAAATAACGAAAGTAAAAGGAGAAGCGTTGACAGAATGATAAGACGGGTCGGAATCGGCCTCAAATACGCATCCTCCTTTATAAGGAAAAACTTAAAACCTGAGAAACGGACCTTTTTGTAGCTTTTACATGTAAGAACGATTAACCTGTGCTTTTATATTACACACTATATCTATTTTTTTTCCACACGAATAACGCCATCCCATGATTTACCCGGAGGATATTCCCTGTAATGAGAAATCAACTCCAGATAGTATTGAGACGGACCGTCTTTTCCGTATTTGTTTATTATATCATGAATTTTTTCTACTGCATCTTCCCACAGCTGATTTCTGAAGGCATCAAGGGCCTCAGCAAAGATTAAACACAGCTCCCTCTGCTCTTCTGTCATTTTATCAGCACGGCATATCAATTCAAATACCCTTACAGGTTTCGCCTTCCCATACAAAAGAAACTTCCCAACTTCTCTCACAAGAATTCCGCTGATTCCTTTAATGGTATCTTCCGACGCCAGCAGATATGTACCCAGGTGTTTATTCAGGCCCTCTATCCGTGCCGTCGTATTAACGATATCCCCGACAGGACGGTATTCATAATGATCAATGGCCCCGATGTTTCCAAGCAAAAACCGGCCAAAATTCAAACCTATTCTCGTTGATATTTTTCTGTCATCAGAGGATTGATTAAACCTCCGAACCTCCTCTGCCAAATCAAGTGCAGCAAGACAGGCATTCTTCCTTTGCTGATCATCAGGCAGAGCTGACACCCACAATGCCAGCATCGAATCGGCAACGACATTGGAAACAACGCCGCCATATTGTTTCACCGGACCGAAAATAGTCTCATAATATTGCTTGATAAAGTTGCTCAGTTCTTCCGGTTCCATTGTTTCGGACAGTGCAGTGTATTGCTCCAGATCGGTATAGAGACATGTCCCGTTTACAATCCGGGTGCTTGCCCCGACATCACCGATATTTATTATTAACTTATCAACAATATCTTCAGGGAGGTAGTAGCTAAAGGCCTTTCTTATTTTTTGCCGTTCCCTGCCCGTATCAACATATTTCCAGACAATAGCTCCAAAAAAAGATGCAGGTGATTGTAACAGGCACGGTACTACAAGAGGATACCAGACCCCGGCAGTCCTGAACTGATAAAAAGCAAAGTAAAGATATAATGCATTCATGCCTATTATAGTTATAACTGCGGGGATGGAAGGGAGGAGAAATGCGGCCAGGCCCAGGAACAATCCTGAAGTCAGGATCAAGACAGTAAGTAAAGGCGTACTCAGGGGTCTGACAGGCAGACCTTCAAGAATATTTGCAAATGCCGTGGCAGCAATCTCGACACCATTAAGGTCCAAGCCATCCGTAGTGGAAAAAACGGTGTAAAAACCGTCTTTCTGCAAGTATGGCTGAGTCTCTGCCTGTCCGATAAATATGACTTTACCTCTGAAGTCAATCTCCCCTGTGCCGGCATTCCTGTCGTTATTCAGATTCAACACCTGATAATACGGCACAGTTGTAATAGTCCCGGGAGGGCCGTAAAAGTTGAGGTACCGGCTGTCCGGGGCCTGGTACATTTTTATCAGCGCTGTCAGTATCCGCCTTTTGCGCATGTTTGCTACAAGTATTTTCGAATTTCTTAACTCTACAAGCATCCTGTCTGCTATCGCAGGGTCTTTCTGAAAAATATCTCTCAGAGTCATCATGAATGTAACAACCTTGCCGAAATCTATAAGTTCATCCTTCTGAAGAGAAAGTGCATCTATCTTATTCGGATAGTTTTTTTTCAGTAGCTTGATAAATTCGTTATAGACCTGAAAGCCATAGACCTGAAATGCCACAACCGGTAAGGTTGGAGTATCACCGGCGGATGTCTTGAATGTCCAGTACTGGTTGACACGAAAAGGCAATTTGGGCAAAGGAAAAGGCGCCAAAGCTGCAGCGTGCCTTGCAAGGAGGGGAATTGGCTGAATTAACTCTTCAATGTCCAGTTTTCCGGAAGGAACTCCGTTCAGTTTGCCAAAGGGAACAACCTCTTTTTTGAGAAACTCACAGAACACAATATTGCGTGCCTTGCGGACTGCCTCTGCAAAGATGCGATCATTTACCGAATCGCTCTCCTTGTCAAAGGTTACATCAAAAACTATAACTTCTGCTCCTGCCCTGCGCAAATTCTCTATAAGCCGGGCATGAAGCGCCCGGGGCCATTCAGCGGGACGGTTCGGCAGGTTCAGCTTGTCAGAGGATGTCTTGTCAATGTTGACAACTACAACATCTGAAGGTGCATCCCTTCTCCCCCGCAGATTAAAGAGCAGACCGAGCCCGAGATTTTCTTCCAGTCCATGTCCAAAAGAGGTGAGGCCCAAGACAATGCCCAGTAAACCTGCAACCAATCCCAGAATAACCGATTTCTGCAATTTAGACATTTATATTTTGTTGATCTGACAACGCAAACCCTATGGATAAATATGATATACTATTACATAGGCAGATAGATTTTTAGAGATTCCTGAAATAAATTCAGTATGACATATACGACTATTTGTTATGTTTGTGCAACAAATTTTAATACACGATGAAAAAAACAAGTTTATCTTTAAGATGTAAGGTATCATATCGAATTTTTGATGTCAAGAACCTGTTATAATTACCTGAAGCATTTGATAGCGGAATCGAGCGATAAGAGACTTGAACATATCGCTTCCAACCGTTTATCTCTGTATTCAGGTATTATATACAAATAGAAACTACAGGTATAAAATCCATGATTTTAAAGGAAAAGGACAAGCTTCTTGTCGGGAAGTTTCTGAAGAAAATTCCTGCATTCAGAAATCTTTCAGATAAACGTGTGGAGCAGATAATAAATGACTTCACTATTTGCACTTTTCACGCAGGAGAGACGGTCTTCTATCAGACTGACAAGAGCACTGATATGTACATAATTCTTGAGGGCAAGGTCAAAGTAACCTTGTTGAGCGAGGAGGGTGACGAATTTGTCCTGACAGAACTTGATCAGGGTGACTTTTTTGGAGAAATAAGCCTTATTGATGGAAATCCACGTTCTGCTTCGGTTATTGCAGAGGAGGATTCAACCTTTGCGGTTTTAGAGAGAACCAGGTTTCTTGATGCAATTAAAGAGGACCCCGAGATTGCAATCGATCTACTCAAGTCTCTTGTGCAAAGACTGAGAAATGCAACCGAAAGGGAGGAAAGTCTTGCCTTTCTTGCTGTCCATCAAAGATTGGTCAAATTATTCATAAAGCTCATTAAAGATGAGGGTAAAAAGACAAAAAACGGCTTCTACCTGATCAAAAAACGTACCCATAAGGAAATTGCCGAAAGAATCGGGGCATCAAGGGAATCTATCTCGAAAGTTATAAAAAGGCTTGTGTCAGGTAATCTGATAACTGAAAACGGGGAGCTGTTTTTGTTATCCCCTGATCTGTTTAAAGATATCGATGAACTTGCAGATTAAGCGTTCTTCTTTAATCCCGCTGAATTATTCCCCCGCCAAGCACTACATCACCTCTGTAAAAAACGGCATTCTGCCCCGGGGCAGGGGCCCACTGGGGTTCGTCAAAGACCAGTTTTACAAGATTCCCGCCCTCTTCCATTAAAAGCGCTGCCGCCTCATCCTTCATCATGGAACGAATCTTTGCCGTAACCCTCCCGGCAGGCTGTGTAATCCAGTTCAGATTCCCTACCTTCATCTCCCTTTTAAATGCCATCTCTCTTGACCCCACATGAATTGCATTGTTTTCAGGGTCTATCTTTATTACATAGATTGGATCGGCAGAAGAGACATTAAGACCCCGTCTCTGTCCCACGGTATAATTAAATATCCCCTTATGTGTTCCCAACACACTGCCGTCAGGCCCTATGATTGGGCCTGATTTTACTGCCTCGGGAACGATATTGCTGATAAAAGACGGATAGTCTCCTTCCGGGATAAAGCATATCTCCACACTCTCAGGCCTTTGCGCAGCCGGGAGTTTCAGTCCCCTTGCAATCTCCCTCACACTCTCTTTTGTGTAATTTCCCAGGGGGAAGAGAAGCCTGCACAGGGTATCCCGATTCAGCACATAAAGAAAATACGTCTGGTCCTTGACCGGATCAACCCCTTTTTTCAGGAGACACTGCCCTTCAATCCTCTCCACCCTTGCGTAATGCCCTGTGGAAATAAATTCAGCGCCGATTCTCCCGGCCTCATTCAGAAGATAAGGAAACTTGATATGGAGATTACAGAGCACACAGGGATTTGGTGTTATTCCGTGCAGATAACCATCAACAAACGGCTCAATGACCTTATCTATAAAATCCCCCCTGACATCAATCACCCTGTGAGTAATCCCAAGGGCCTTTGCTGTCTCGGCCGCCCCGTTTATTGCCTCAAGCGAGCAACACGTCCTGAAGTCCGTCCTCTCCCGGGCCTCCCACAGCATAAAGCTTACCCCAACCACTTCATGGCCCTGCTCTTTGAGTAAATATGCCGTAACAGAGGAATCCACTCCTCCGCTCATTCCAACCACTACTTTTGCCATTTTTTTACCCTCTTTCTACGGTGTAACCAGACAGATGATTAAGATAACAACCCCCCGCTTAGCAAGCAGAAACGAACTATAGCGTAGAGTATAATGATACCATATCCCTTGTTTTCAATAGCTTAATGCTTCACAGAGAGCAGAAATACAAGGGCATCATGTTTGAAACCCCGTTCAATCTGTATGCTATTCTTGTCATCGGCTAAAGTGTGTGCTATGATTATAACAGACAAACAAGCTGACAGGAGGGAAAGATGAAGATATTGCTTGCCACAGACGGGTCGGCATGTTCAGAAGTTGCGGCAGGATTTTTATCCAGGTTTAACTTATCGTCAGACGATGAGATTATTGTCCTGCATGTATTAAGCTGGGGACCTTATCATGATGACAGGGAATCCTATTATATCAGTCTTAAATATTTTAAAGAGAAAATCGCCCCTCAAATCCTCGACACAGCAATCGATATTTTAAAACCCGTAGAAGCAAGAATCAGTACGGCACTGGTCGAAGGCTTCCCTGACAAGGCAATTATGGAAGCAGCAGTAGATGCCGATGTTGACCTGATAGTCCTGGGTGCGCGTGGAATCAAGGGTCTTAAATCGCTCTTCATTGGAAGTGTAACCAGGTCGGTTGCAATCAATTCACCAAAGCCCGTCCTTGTAACCAAACCTCCCCTCCGGGAGATACCCGGCAGGATGAGAATCCTCCTTGCCGCGGACGGTTCTGAATCAGCTCATGCAACTGCTGTATTTCTTGCCTCGATTCCGTTCCCTGAGGATACCGAGCTAATAATTATGAACGTAATCCGTTCATCAATTTCCGATATACCGGAAAGATTTATTATGGAAATAAACGATAAGATCAAAGAAGACGTTGCAAAAGTCAGGACAATAGAACTTGAAGAATCGTCCGGGATTATTGAACAGGCAAGGCCATATCTGAGCAAGAGATTCTCGAAAATTGAGGGGCTTACAAAGGTTGGAGACCCTGCAATAGAGATACTCAATGCAGCAGGTGTATTTGGTGCAGACCTGATTGCTGTAGGATGCAGGAATCTGAAGGGAATAAAGGGAATGATGGGCAGCGTATCAAGAAGTATACTCAGCCACAGTCAATGCCCTGTGTTGGTGGGAAAAACAAGCTATGGTAACTTAAAGTCAGAAATAGAAGGTGAATGATGGACATCAAAAAAGTAAAGCTTGAGGATATCGGTAAAACAGAAAGGCCAACCCTTGGCGATGATGTTCCTGTTGAGGTATTCCGGCTGCTGAGAATAATCGGGATGTATAGCATCCTGGGCGAAGGTTCAGGTTATACCCTGTATCTGGCCGGGAAAGAACTCGGCGTTGAGTTTGACGTAAATACAGTCGGTGAGCTTGCCATACTCCTTAAAAAGCTGAAGATCGGCATTCTGACGGTTGTGAAATCATCTGACGACAAAATTGTTGTGAGACTAGATGAATGCATAACCTGTGCCGGCCTGCCCGATATCGGAAAGATGATCTGCCACTTTGAAGGGGGAATTATTGCCGGAGCTATGGAGAGGATAATGAAAAGACCCACAAAGGGCGTTCAGACCAGGAGCCATACATCAGGCTTCAACCACTGCGAATTCCATATCCATCTGTTATGAATATGACTGTCAGGATTCCATGAAAGATCACGAAAAAGATAACGCTCCGACAGGAAAAGACCGGGAGATCAGTTCCCTGAAACTCGAGATCGAGGAGGTTAAAAAACTGGCGGCTGTAAATGAAAAACTCCTGCTGGCCAGTATCAGGGAACAGGAAAAACTCCTCAACGAACTCTCCAGAAGGTCAGAGGTGATCCTGAAAAAGGGTCTGGAGATAAGGGAACTTAAGGCCTTTAACGAGATTATTGCGGTAGCAAGTAAACACCTCCTCATCAAGGATATCCTTAAATACAGCCTTCAGACCATCATCAGCTCTCTTGAATCATTAGAAAAGGCTGTGGGCAGGAAGGTGAAGATAAGCGGAGGCATATTCCTTGTTGATGAAGCGACTGAAGAGCTCGTACATTTCACCTCTTGCGGAACCTCACCCGAAGCCCTGGGCTGCAAGGGAAGGGTAGCCCTGGGTGAATGTATATGCGGTATAGCTGCCCAGTCCGGGGAAGTTGATATTATCCCTTACTGCAAGGCTGAGCTGCATGACAAAAGGTTGCCCCCGACATGTATGGAGGAGGACCATGCCCATGTAAGCATTCCCCTGAAATCGGGAAACACGGTTTTAGGTCTCATTTACCTGTATTTCGTACCCCCCGGGGACCTGCATCCGGCCTCGGATACCACCATATTCACCTCGATCGGGAACTATCTCGGACTGCGTATCGAAAAAGCCGGACTTTATGAAAAAGTGCAGGAACTTGCCACCCGCGACGGCCTTACCGGACTATATAACTACAGGGAATTCCACAACCGCCTTGAACATGAATTCCTGAGGGCAAAACGATACACAAAAACTCTTTCTCTCCTCATGACGGATATCGACCACTTTAAACTGTTCAATGATACCTACGGTCACATGTCAGGGGATGAAGCCCTGAGAACCATTGGAAGACTTATAAGAAACCTCGTCCGTAATGTAGATATACCTGCCAGATACGGTGGAGAGGAATTTGCTGTAATTCTCCCGGATACGCCATTGAAGCAGGCTGAGTTGGTGGCGGAAAGACTGCGTTTTTCAGTGGCAAACCACCCTTTCTTCGTAGAGGGGAAAACCGTCTCGCTTAGCATAAGCGTCGGTCTCGCCTCCTTTCCGGAAGACGCTGATACGAAAAACGGATTGATAGCAGCAGCGGACCGGGCCCTCTATTGCGCAAAAAACGGGGGCCGCAACAGGGTATACAGGTTTATGAGAGGGAAAAATCCGTGCAACAGGGTTACAATTCCCGGAGCAGATGAATCATGACGGGGGAGGACCTTTGTGCTCTTTAATCTCATCACGGGAATCCGTATGAATGGAGTGCGGTCTGAAGAGTTCATGCACATCTTCCAGGACAAGATAAAGAGAGGGGATAAGCAGCAGGGTAATTCCCGTAGCAAAGAGGATTCCGAAGGCAAGGCTTATGGCCATGGGGATGAGGAACTGTGCCTGTACGCTCGTCTCCATTATCATGGGTGTCAGTCCAAAGAAGGTTGTTAGAGACGTCAGCAGGATTGGCCGGAACCGGCGCTTGCTGCCGTCGATCACGGCCTGAAAGAGTTCGACTCCTTCCTGCCGGTTCCTGTTTACCTTATCGATCAGAAGGAGTGAATCATTGACAACAACCCCGGAAAGGGCAACGATACCAAATATGCTGAGGATGCTCAGATTGAACCCCATTATCAGGTGCCCGGCAACAGCGCCCACCATACCGAAGGGAATAGCTACCATTATCAGCAGGGGCTGGCTGTAACTTTTAAAAGGGATGGCAAGCAAGGCATACATACCGAGCAGGGCAAGCATAAACCCCTGCGCCATACTCCCCATGGATTCCATCCGCTCCTTTTCCTCTCCTCCCATATCAAACGTCAGGCCCGGGTAATCATTGGTCAGTTCCCTGAGGATGCCATGTTTGAGGTCAAAAAGTATCTCCTCGGTATTGGCTGTCTTATCATCCACGCTTGCCGTGACATTGATCACTCGTTTCCTGTCTGTCCGGTTGATTTCACTGAACCCCCGTCCCTCCGTAATATAGGCTGCCCTGGTCAGAGGAAGCTCCCCTCCACCCGGCGTCCGGATTCTCATTGACTTCAGGTCCCAAAGGCTCTTTCGATCCTCTTCAGGGTACCGGACAACGACCTTGACCTCATTACGCCCCCGCTGGAATCTCAGGGCCTCGGCTCCGTAAAAAGCCCCCCGGACCTGCCTGCCCAGGGACTCCTCCGTAACCCCGAGGGTCCGGGCCTCGGGAGTAAGGCGGAACTTGAGTTCCCGTTTCCCCTTGAAATAATTGTCCTCTATATCCCCGACACCCGGGTATTGGGCCAGGGCCTCTTTAATCCGTTCCGAGGCAATGTCAAGAACACCAAAATCCTCATCGGCAAGTTGTATGTCTATGTTGGCGCCCATTCGAACCGTATTAGACGTAAATACAATCGAGTCCACACCCGGAACCTCACCCACCTCGGCACGCCAGCGGTTTGCAATCTCCACTGCCGGGATACCCCGCTCCTCGCTCTGTTTCAAAAAAAGGGCCATATCAGAGAGATGAGTCCTGGAATCAACACTTGAACCCACATTTCCTGCCTCAATCATGGTGCCCCCCACCACGGCATAGATATCCCGCAGGATGGAGTCGCCCGTGGGACGTTCCTTATCATATTCAGCCACCACTTCCATGGCCTTATCTTCAAGGAATTTCTGCACCCTCGCAGTTTCCTCTATGGGTGTTCCAGGCGGCATCTTCAATGAGGCGGTAATCACATCACCGTCTACAACAGGCATGAAATGAAACTTCAATATCCCCCCCCTGACAATTCCCACGGTTAACAACAGGAGGGCAATACCTGCCGCTACAGTGGTATAACGGTTTCTCAGGCAGAGACTCAGGAAACGACGGTATGGACCGGCTATAAAACTGTCAAGCTTTTTACCGAAACCGGTACGGACCCGGTCGATAGTACCGATAAAGCCGTGCGATACAGGACGGGGTCCTCCCATGGCCAGATGGGCCGGCAGCACAAAAAGGGATTCTATAAGTGACAGGAGCAGCAGTGAGATTACCACCAGCGGTATAACCCTGATAAACTTCCCCATCATGCCGCTGACAAAGACCAGGGGGAGAAAGGCCGCCACAGTGGTCAGGACCGAGACCGTAACCGGAACAGCCACTTCAAGGGCACCGTCTATCGCTGCCTGAAGATAGGGCTTGCCCTCCTGACGCTGATCATAGATATTTTCTCCTACTATGATGGCATCATCCACCAGGATTCCCAGTGCCAGGATAAAAGCAAACAGGGATATCATATTTATGGATACGTTCAGGTAAGGAAACAGGAGCAAAGCTCCGAGAAAGGATATGGGAATGCCGAGCATGACCCACAGGGCCAGCCGGATCTCGAGGAAAAGGCCGAGAATAATAATCACCAGTGTCAGACCGAAAAAGGCGTTTTTTTCCAGCAGATTCATGCGGCTGCGCAGCAGTTCCGAGGTGTCGTTCCAGGTGGCAATGTTCAATGAATCGGGCAGGGAGTGTTTCTTCTGTTCCACATATTTCCTTACAACCCCGGATATCCTGATCGGTTTCTGATCCCCTACCCGGAAGACCTTTACCATGGCTGCCGCTTTACCGTTAAACCTGGCAAACATACCGGTTTCGGCAAAGGCATCTTTAACCTCTGCTATATCTCCAAGTCTTACCCTGGTACCGTCCGGTCTTGCGAGCACGGTTATATCGGCATATTCAGGTCCAAAATACCGGCGACCCTTTGTGCGCAGAAGGATCTCGGAGCCCCGGGTTTTAACGGTACCTCCCGGCAGGTCAACGGAAGCCAGCCTCACCTGTCGAGCCACCTGCTCCATGGTCAGGTTGTAGCGTCTAAGGTTCTCCTCCGGTATCTCAACGGCTATCTCGTAGGGCCGCACACCACTGAGTTCAACCTGGCTAATCTCCGGATGGGCAAGCAGTTCATCACGGATGATCTCTGCCTGCTCCCTCAGCGCCCTGGCCGAGGCATCACCGTAGACCACAACCGAGATCACCTCGAAGCGGTTAAGGAGCTTGGTAATCACGGGTTGCTCGGCATCCACCGGAAAGGTGATAATCCGGTCCACCTCACTCTTTATCTCCTGGAGCTTCAGGTCAGGGTCTTCCCCGGGCAGAAGCTCGGCCCTGACCGTACCGACCCCCTCCTTGGCCACAGACCTGATCTCCTTGATCCCCTCCACACCTGAAAGGTTTTCTTCAATCTGAAGGAGTATCCCTTCTTCCACCTCCTCGGGTCCGGCACCGGGATAAGGCACGGTAACCTGAATCGTGTCCAGGCTGATCTCCGGAAAGACCTCCTGTTTGATCGAGGAAATCCTGATCAGGCCACCAACCACCAGGATTATCATGAGCAGGTTGGCGGCCACGTGGTTACGGGCCATCCATTTGACTGCTCCTCTCATCGTCCTGCCCCCTTATCCAGAAGCCGCAGTTTCATACCCTCGGCCGCTCCTGCAATGGTTGTGAGGACCAGGCGTTCCCCCTCCTTCAGACCATCCTTGATCAACAGGGTCTCCTGCTCCCGCCGCAGCACAGTCACCGGCCGGATATTGAGTCTGTCCTCTCCGTTCACAACCCAGACTGTATTATTCTCGCGAAGGGCACTGGCCGGGATGGGAAATACACCGGGCAGTATCTTACCTGAGAATGTGACCTCCACAAACATACCCGTCTCCAGATCGGGCTCATTATTACTTCTCCGGTTTTTGAGGTAATAGGGATCATCCACAGCCACCACGACCCGCGCCATACGCCCTTTGGGATCAACCTCCCCCAGTGAACGGACCACCCGGCCCTGCCGGTTGAAGGATTGCCTTCCAACAGTAATTTTCACTGTAGCAGGGGAACCCTTATCCTCAGCCCCCTGACGAGGGACACGCAACCATTGCAAATCCTCCAGGGAAAGGGGAACAACGACCTCAGCCGTTTCAGTTCCGGCCACCACAGCAACACTGCTGCCGGCACGTACATACTGTCCTGCTTCGACCTCTTCAGAGCGAACCCGGCAATCAAAAGGCGCATAGATGCGGGTACGTTGCAGATCAAGTTCGGCCTGTTTTAAAACAGCCCCGGCTGCTGCCACATCAGCCCGGGCCTTCTTTATCTGAGGCTCATAGATGACCAGGGGATTGGGTTTTTCGTTATTATTTACCGCCAGCCCTTCCCATTCCCGGCGGGCGATCAGGGCGCTGCTCTTCACTTTGGCAAGCTCAAGTTCGGCCTGAGCCAGGACAGCCCGGGTACGGACTAAAGCCAACCGGTAGTCAACAGCCTCAATCTCAAACAGAATATCTCCCCTGGAAAAAAAACCTCCGGCAATAAACGCCGGGGCAATATACTTAATCCGGCCGCTCACACGGGGAGTGATACTTGCCTCCCTCCTCGCCTGCACCGTACCCGTTCCAATGACCTGAACCTGATGGTCCTTCCTGCTGACTGTCAGGACTTTAACCAGCGCACCGGGATTACTCCTGACCTCTTTTTGCGGGGCGGGGCGTGACAACACGAGCAGACGCATGACAATAAAGCCCGCTACCAGTATAATAACCGGTACAACTATCCTGAACAGTTTGCTCCTCGCACTCATGAGCCTCCTCCTTTATGATTGTTAACGGTCAGGCGGTCCTGTATTTCATCTTCCATCCATTCCCCTCCGAGTGCCCTTGCCAGGGTAATACGATCGGAGATAAGCTGGCGGCGGGCTGTCAGGAGCTGACTCTGCGTATCAAAATAGAGTGTCTGTGCAATCAGTACCGGAAGATATCCGGAGAGACCCTGTATGTAGCGTGCTTGTGAAAGGCGCAGCGCCGACCCTGCAGCTTTTGCCTGCTCCTGCAAATGAGTGATACGCTCTTCAGAAGTGCGGTTTCTTACAAGGGCATCCTCCACTTCCTGAAAGGCGTTTAAGACAACCTTATGGTAGAGGGCAAGGTTTTCACGGAACACGGCCCTTGAACGATCCACCTCCGCACTGCGCCTGCCACCGTCCAGTAACGGCTGTGAGAGGTTTACAAGTATCTTCCAGAAATTCCCGATAATGTCACCTGTACTGAAAGCAAAGCTTGATGTACCGTAACTGCCAAGCAGGTTAAAAGAAGGAAAACGCTCGGCGATAGCTACCGCCACCCTGGCGTCACTTGCCTTAAGGCGCAAAAGGGCTGCCCGGACATCAGGACGCCGTGAAAGAAGCTCCGAGGGGAGACCTGTGGGGAAGGCAGCAGGAGTCTCAGGCAATTCAATCAGACCACCTGTTGTTTTATTGTCGGGATAATGTCCCAGGGCAACGGAGAGGGCGTGCTCCGTCACCCTCAGCGCAGACTCAAGAACAGCCCTGCGGGCCCTGACCCTGAAAAGGTTCTGCCGGGCCTGGTAAACATCAAGTGCAGGCACCAGTCCCCCCCGGTAACGCTGCTCTACCAGCGACTGGATATCCGTATAGGATTTGATGGTCTGTTCCGTCAGTTTTAGCTGGGCACGCTGCTCTGCCGCCAGATAATAAAGGTCGGCAATCCGGGCGGAAAGGCTGATATAGAGGGTCTTGATCTCTTCACGGAGTGCCTCCATGTCAAGGCCGGCCGCCATAGTGCGGGATTTGAGCTTTTGCCAGAGGTCCAGCTCAAAGCCTGCAGCCAGGGACAGGATGTAACTGTTACCGGAGTTATTGCCGAAAAAGCTTGGCGTATTCTCCCTGCTCCACTCCCCTTTCAGGTCAACAGAGGGTTTCCGGGCAGCCATGCTGTTGCGGTATACGGCCCGGCTCTGCTCAAAACGCTCATACGCCTGCGCCAGGTCCGGATTACCGGAAAAGGCCTCCTCCATAAGGAGATTCAGGTCTGGATCCTCAAAGACTTCCCACCAACGCTCTACCGGAACACCCGGGCTGTTTTGTTCGCTGAACGATGCCGGAACAGGGAGCGGGGGCGCTACAGACTGAGGGCTGTGCACAGCACAACCTACGAACAGCATTAAGAAAACAAAAAGCGATATCTTCATCCCCCTTCTCACGGTCTCTCCATCCCTGTTGCGACAAAATCAAGGAGCATAGCCGTCAGTGACTCCACATCACTGACGGGAGTGACACCCTCGGGTAAGGCATAACTTTTCCCTGCCATGCATATGGCATGCCCCATGGCCCCAATGGCAAACTGAAGCCGCCAGAAGAGGATGTCCGTGGAAAGCTCAGGCAATGCCTCGCGCAGGATGTCAAAAAGAAGATAAAATAACGGTGCAATGTAGCGTATAAAGACGTCTCTTACCGTATCGTCAGGATCAGACATGGCCCGTCCCACCAGGATTATGAAGTCTTCCGCTCCGGGTCCGGATTTAGGGAAGGCAAGTGTTGGCTCAATGAAGGCCCGCAAGGATTCTTCCACACCAGGGACTCTCCCTTCCTGCCGTGCCGTTTCACGAACTATTTCAAGATTCTCCCGGCGGACCTTGTTCAACGGCACGAGACGCCTCTCAAAAACCGCCTCAAGGAGCGCCTCCTTGGAACCAAAGTGATAATTAACAGCCGCCAGATTCACCCCGGCCCGGCCGGTAATGGCCCTGAGGGAGGTATTGTGGAATCCTTTCCGGGCAAAGAGGTATTCTGCAGAATCAAGGATTCTCTCTTTAGTTTCGGATAGGCTCATGATTCCTTCCAGACAATCATACGTTCAATTAAAACATATGTTTGAAAAAAAAATCAAGGGCATGATATAGTTCAGAACCACGAAAGAAAATTGCTGAAAGAATCCTGGAAACAATAAAGATTTTAAAAAGACCGAATACCTTATTCCACGACTGCATCCAGCCTGATATGAAGGTCTTTTAACTGCCTCTCATCCACTGGTGAGGGCGCCCCACTGAGCAGGCAAACGGCCTTCTGAGTCTTGGGAAAGGCTATAACGTCCCTGATAGAGCTTGCACCAACCATGAGCATTACAAGCCTGTCAAGCCCAAGGGCAAGACCCCCGTGAGGAGGAGCGCCGAAGCGGAGGGCATCAAGGAGAAAACCGAACTTCATCTTTGCCTCTTCCCCGGATATC
Organism: bacterium; assembly: GCA_036244995.1. Lineage (GTDB taxonomy): Bacteria > Nitrospirota > Thermodesulfovibrionia > Thermodesulfovibrionales > JdFR-85 > BMS3Bbin07. The sequence goes on from BTTF01000016.1 coordinate 18,214, forward strand.
CCGAGGATATCAAACATCCTGCTCTGGACCTCCGGGCTGTGAATACGTATACTGCCACCACCGATCTCATTACCGTTAAGCACTATATCATAGGCTTTTGCCCTGAGAGAGGCCAGCTCGTTGCGGTCATTTATGTCATCTCCAAGCATCCGCTCCATATCAGCATCTGCGGGTGACGTAAAGGGATGGTGCATTGCCTGAAACCTGCCGCCTTCATCATTCCATTCAAGCAGTGGGTAGTCGACAACCCAGAGAAATCTGAAGCCGTCGGAGATAAGACCCTGCCTCCTTGCTATCTCAAGCCTCAGCCTGCCGAGGACATCAAGCACCACGTCCTCCCTGTCCGCCACAAAGAGCATCACATCGCCCTCCTCTGCCTCAAGCCTCAGGGCCATCTCCTTCAGGACATTTTCAGGAAAAAACTTCGCTATAGGCGATTCAAACCCGTCTTTAATCTTTATCCATGCCAGCCCCTTTGCTCCAAAGGACCGGACCTCTTCCGTCAGCAGGTCCATCTCTTTTCTTGAAAACCCTGCCATCCCCTTGCCGCACACAGCCTTTACCCTGCCGCCTGAGTCAAGGGCGGACAGAAAGACCTTAAAACTGCCCTCCCGGGCAAGGTCACCCATCTCCCTGAGTTCCAGGCCAAATCTGAGGTCAGGCTTGTCGGAACCGAAACGCTCCATTGCATCACTGTAAGAGAGACGCTGCATGGGGGTCTCTATCTCAACCCCGAGGGTCTCCTTAAAGAGGTGCGACAACATCCCTTCAATCGCGGAGATCACATCGTCGGGCTCAACAAATGACATCTCCATATCAACCTGCGTAAATTCGGGCTGACGGTCCGCCCTCAGGTCCTCATCCCTGAAACATTTTACGACCTGAAAATACCTCTCCAGCCCGGACATCATCAGTATCTGCTTGAAGAGTTGAGGGGACTGCGGCAGGGCGTAGAACTGGCCCGGATTGAGACGGCTCGGCACCAGATAGTCCCTTGCACCCTCAGGGGTCGACTTTGTAAGCATGGGGGTCTCTATCTCGATAAAACCCTCCCGGTCGAGATAGTCGCGTATGAGCTTTGTAACCCTGTGCCTGAATACAAGATTCCCCTGCATCTCCTGTCTCCTGAGGTCAAGGTAGCGGTACCTGAACCTCAGGGACTCGGATACCTCAGCTGCCTCTTCCAGCACAAAAGGAAGGGGCTCGGACCTGCTCAATATATTCAACTCCCCGGCATAGAGCTCGACTGCACCGGTCGGGATATCGGGGTTCTCCGTACCCTCGGGTCTCCTGCTCACCTTGCCCCTCACCTTTATAACAAACTCTGAACGGAGCAGATGGGCTGACTCATGGGCCTCTGAAGAGACATCCGGACTGAATACCACCTGCACAAGGCCACTCCTGTCTCTCAGGTCAACAAATATCAGCCCCCCATGGTCACGTCTCCTGAATACCCATCCCGAAAGGGTAAGCTCCTTACCAATGTCAGCCTCTCCAACCTCTCCGCAATTCCTGTCTCTGTACATGACTCCTCCTGAAGCTTAATGGAGCTATGGAGAGATGGAGTAATGAAAAACCAAACACTCCATCTCTCCATAGCTCCGGTTATGTTTTACCCAAAACCAGAGACAAAAAAGCTCCGGCAAAGAAAGGAAGCGATATGATAGAGTCTGAACGGTCTTAATTATCACTTTTGTCTCACCCGGATGGTGAGTCGTGTTAATTACCTCGGAGATGGACACGATGTCCATCGAGAATGAGTGAAGACTCTATCATATCGCTTCCAACAACCGTTTATCTCTGAATCCGGTTTTCACTTTACATTTTAAGGCTTTTCTTCAGTTTCTTCACCTCAACCTCATCCAGATATCTCCACTGTCCTGTCCTGAGCTCCCCAAGACCAAGACCACCAATCCTGATCCTCCTGAGTTTCAGCACAGTATGCCCCACCCGCTCAAACATCCTCCTTATCTGCCGCTTCCTGCCTTCATAAATCGTTACTTCAAGCCATGAGTTCTTCTCTGCCCTGGGTACCCGGACCCTCTTTATCTTTGCAGGTGCAGTCATGCCGTCATCAAGCCTTATGCCCTTGCGCAGTTTACTGATATCTTTCTCCTCTATCACCCCTTTTATCTTTACAAGGTACGTCTTGGGTATCTTGTGGGAAGGATGGATTATCCTGTAAGCAAGATCTCCGTCATTTGTCAGCAGCAGCAACCCCTCTGAATTAAAATCAAGCCTTCCAACAGGGTATACCCTGAACTTCAGCTTCCCGAGAAGTTGCTGTACCGTTGGCCTGCCTTCGGGGTCCTCAAGGGTTGTAAGAATACCGGGAGGTTTGTTGAGTATGATGTAAACCTTTGGCTCAGACCCGCGCAAAAGCTTGCCGTCAACCCTGATGTGGTCCCTTTCAGGGTCCGCCTTCATCCCGGGAACGGCTGTTTTTCCGTTTACAACCACCCTGCCCTCAAGGATGAGTTCTTCCGCCTTGCGCCTTGAGGCAACACCCGTTTTTGCAAGTATCTTTTGAATCCGTTCTTCCATTACGCTAAACCTGTTTGCTCCTCATTTGAACAACAAATTGTGCATCTTCAAATAAACACGGACTTATATATTAACCTGAACCATGCAAGGATGTAAAACAATGCAGGGAATTAACTGAATTTACGGAAGGACCTGAGAATCCATTGCCCGGCTATCATGGTTATCACATATAATACAATTCCCCCCAGCACATCAACAACATAGTGATACCGGCAATAAACGGTTGCAAATACAAGAAGTACCGTTATCGGCAGATAGATATGGAAAAGTCTCTTTTCGTAACGGTATGCAAGGTGTAGAACCACCAGGGTTACTGCTGTGTGCCCACTTGGAAAGGCGTCCCTCTTTATGCCTTCAATACTATTGAGTATACTGTATATCTTTTCAGAAAGCATGGTGCCCTTAAGGGGAATTGACTGGAGGTGGTTCATCGTATACCTCGGGCCGAGGGCAGGAAACAGAATGTAGCCGACGTAAGACAGATAAAAGCAGAGAAGGATGAAGAGCAGTCCTTCATCAAACTCGGTCTCTCTTTTCTTTATCTTGAGGGCTATCCCGAGAATAACCGGAAGAAAATAATAACTTGTATAGGCTAACTGTAGTATCTCTGTAAGATAGGGGTTCACCACCCTTTCAAGCCAGACCGTAGGGTAGCCTCCCAACAACCAGTAGTCGGCCCGTATGAGCCTGAAATCAATATCTCCGGGGTTTACGCCCGGAACAAGCTCCGTCATACTGTTAAATACAAGGAATACGGCCATCACAGGAAAAACAATGTCATGAAAGAACTTTAAAAATCCCTGTTCAGGAGAATACCTGATAAGGATCAATTGAATGGAGAGCAACGAGGCATAGGTAAAAAGCAGTTTGCCGGCAGAGGCAACAGAGCCAAAATAAATCAGGGTTAACAGGGCAAACAACGAGACAAAGATTAAGGTAATAGCGTCTGCAGGCCTCACCCTGCCAAAATTCAGCCCCATTATAACCTGGTCAAGGCCCTCGTTACGGCCTTCTGACGTTTTGAGAGTCTGTGTGAAGAGCCCTTCCTGACTGACCACTCATCTTCTTCCTCTTCATCACCAAGCATTTTCTCTGTTAATTCATCCATCATTCCCTCATCACCTGCCATCTCTTCCTCTCTTAACGCACTGCTTAGCTTTCCGAGGAAATCAGCGGAACCAACCGGTACAGACCCATGGGTCCAGGCAAAATCAGCCACCTCCCTGTCCGAGCTGACCACTATAAAGTACTTCTTCTCCCGGACAAGCATCTCCTTTATCACATCATCCGCCTTCTTCGCTATCCTCGAAAAGATTATCCCGACACCGCCATCAACCTTTACCGTCTCTCTGGATGAAACGCCGCCATGTCCATCAAAGACCAGGGTTATATCATGCCCTGTGAGTTTCCTGTACTCAATCAGTCTCCTGAGAAGACCCCTTCTCTGAGACTCAAGGTCCCTGTGTTGAATCCCGATGAGATTGTATCCGTCAATAATTATATGAGAGATTTTAAACCTCCGTATCCGTCAGGGAGTTTCCGACAAACCATGATTCAGCGGTAGTTTTTCATGAACTCTATCCATATCGGAAGGGCTGCCCTTGCCCCTGTCTCCTTATTGCCGATAGGGGTATGGTCATCCCTTCCAACCCATACTCCTACGGCCAGTCTGTCATCGAAACCAACAAACCATGCATCGGTGTAGTCATTGGTTGTGCCCGTCTTTCCATAAACAGGCTGCCTGATTCCCCTGGCCATTCTACCGGTGCCATGAAGAATAACGGAACGGAGCATATCCCTGATTTCATCCACCACTGCTTCATCAATGACCCTTTTTGCCCCCGGGTAATTCTCCTCCAGGGTCAGCCCGTCGCGGTCGGTAACCTTGTCGATAAACAGGGGGGTCAGCCTGTACCCCCGTGCAAGGGTTGCATAGCCATAAACCATATCCATAAGTGTTGCCTCTGATGCCCCGATTGCCGATGAAAGGTAGGGTTTGACCTTGTGGCGTATCCCTACCTCCCTTGCCGTCCTGACAACATTCTCAATCCCTATCGTATCGGCAAGACATACCGTTGCCGAGTTCAGACTGTGTGCGAGTGCATACCTGAGTGTTACCTCGCCATTGTATTGTTTTTCATAATTCCGCGGAGACCAGACATCCTTGTTATCCGGGGTTGGATAACCCACCTCGGTATCCATGATCGTGTCTTCAGGGATAAAACCCCTCTCCAGAGCTGCCAGGTATACAAACGGCTTGAATGCAGAGCCGGGTTGCCTTAATGCCTGCGTTACCCTGTTGAACTGAGTCTGCCAGAAGTCTGTCCCCCCTACCATAGCCTTGATCTCCCCTGTCTCCAGGTCCACGGCAAGCAGGGCAGCCTGCACACCGGGGGCAATCCTCTTGTCGAGTTTCTGCACACCGTTGGTTACGGCCTTCTCTGCAACCTCCTGCATATGCATGTCGAGGGTTGAATATATCTTCAGGCCCGCTGTGTAGAGACTGTCCGGGTATTTGCGTTCAAGTATATCCCTCAGGTATTCAATAAAATACGGGGCCTTGTAACGTCTTCTGTGGACTTTGTCGGGCAGGGGCTCTTCCAATGCCGTATTATACGCATCTTCAGTTATATATCCGAGCTTTAACATCTTTCCGAGGACAAGGTTTCGCCTCTTAAGCGCCTTTTCAGGGTGCTTGAATGGTGAATAATATGAAGGCGCCCTGGGTATGGCTGCCAAAAGGGCAGCCTCTGCAAGTGTCAGTTTTTCCGTGGATTTATTAAAATATGTATGGGATGCAGCCTCAATTCCGTATGCCTTGGTGCCGAAGTATGCCTGGTTCAGGTAAAGTCCTATTATTTCGTCCTTTGTATACCTTTTTTCAATCTGTATGGATAATGCCGCCTCCTTTATCTTCCTTGAAATATTCCTTGCGGGTTTGAGAAACAGCAGCTTTGCAAGCTGTTGCGTTATAGTGCTGCCACCCTGAACAATCCTGCCTGCCTTGATGTCATAAACCAGGGCCCTTGCTATGCCGATCAAATCAATACCATGATGGCTGTAAAACCTCTCGTCCTCAATTGCCACAAATGCATTCTTCACATACCGGGGTATTTTGTAAAACGGAACAAAGGTACGCCTCTCAATATAATACTCGGCAATAACGTTACCCGTAGAGGAATAGACTTTTGATGCCTCCATAGGGTTGTATTCCTCAAGGGCCTCAATCTTTGGCAGGTCAGAGAGGCTCCAGAAAACGACCCCCGATAACACGCCAGCCAATATACCCAAAAAGCCTATAATGATTATCGCTCTTAACATCTGAATATTATAACTCATTTGTGTCCTCAACTACCGTTGTCCTTCAAGGCAAAAAAGGATTTTTCCGTAAAAAGGAGTGCTATTGAGAAGACATACCCACCGGTTAACGGTGAAAATCAGAGCAAGATTGCTTCGTCGCTAACGATCCTCGCGATGACATTACGAAAAGCTTTTCCGTCATTGCCAGTGAAGTGAAACAGTCTCAAAACCTTACAAGTTTACCGTGAATTGATGAAGGCATACAATGTCATCAGCTTGAAAAAAAAGGTATTTTATGGTAAGTTTAAAGGTAATGGTAAAGAAATTTTCCGGTCTGACAATATCACTCGTTATTGCAGTTATTGCCTTTATCCTCTCCTATATCCATCCCACTTTTGATGCCCTGGCAATCTCGATAATTCTCGGGATGTTATTTTCCAACATCCTGGAGGATAGAGACTTTCTGAATAATGGAATTAATCTCGCAATCAGGATATTCCTCCCTGTAGGGATAGCCCTTTATGGTGCACAGCTCTCGATAAGAGATATTGACCTTGCCATGACCCCCCTGGTCTTTCTCACCTTTATTGCAATGTTTACCCTTGTCTACTTCATCGCAAAATGGTTTGGGATAAGAAAAAATATCCGGATACTCCTTGCCACCGGCATGTCAATTTGCGGGGCATCAGCAATTGCAATTGTCTCTCCCCTGATAAAATCAGACAGTGAGGAGACTTCCATATCATTGATTGTTGTGATGATCTACGGTCTCTTCGGGATGATAGCCTATCCTGTATTTGCAAACTACTTTGACATAGGGATAAAAGAATTTGCCTTTGTTACCGGCACAACATTGCCGATGATCGGACAGATAAAGGTAGCGGCATCCACATACGGAACCGAGTGTGTGACAGTAGCACTTAAATATAAACTCCTCAGAATGTCTTTTCTCATCTTCCTTGTAACTCTGACCGTTTTTCTTTCGAGGGAAAAAGACCGGCGCATCTATATCCCCTGGTTCATAGCCGTTTTTGTTCTCCTTGCTATTGCGGTAAACATATTCAAACTTGGCCGGCTCTCCGACATCTCTGCACCTGTCAGCCGCTTTTCCCTCGCTACCGCACTGGCCGCAATCGGGATGTCGGTTGATTTCGAATCTATTACGGAGGAAGGGATTAAACCTCTCATAATCGTGGTGCTATCGATTAGTATCATTTTAACAGCCCAACTACTCCTTTTTACCCTACTATAAAAATGTTTAAAATAAAACTCATATATAAATTCCTTGTAACCTTTCTCATCTTCTCATTTGCCCTCATACTGCCCCTTTCCTTCTCTTTGCGTAATGACCTGAAAGGGATGTTTACAAACATGGAGGTTCTTATAGAGAAAGGCAAGCTCAGTGATGCCCGTGCCATTGAGGATAAACTCTTTCAGGAGATATTCACGCACCTCCTGAGTATCTCCTTCTATGCTTTTTTTCTTGCGTTTATACTTTCCATCTTTTTTTCGAGGAGGTTTCTTAACCCCGTCAAGGCCCTTTATGCCGGGGCAGAAGCTGTAAAGGGGGGGGATCTTGACATAGAAATCCCTGTCCATTCAGCGGATGAACTCGGCGAGGTCACAACGATATTCAATGAAATGTTAGCCAATCTCAGGGCCAAGACAGAAGAATTACAGAATAAGGATACCTATGTGAAGGCAATGATGGATGCCCTGTGGGTGGTCGATATAAATGATATAATAGTTGACGTAAACCCGGCCTTTACAAAGATGTTCGGTTATGAGCGTAATCAAGTGGTCGGATCATCAATCTATGATTTTCTCGACACGGAAAATGCAATGATAATGAAGAAAGAACTCGGCTTGAAGAGACACAGGGGAGAGCATTCCATATATGAGGTTAACATCACTGCAAAAAATGGTTCGCAGATACCCGTACTTATAACCGGCGCTCCCATAATAAGGGATAGTGAAGTTGTCGGCAAGATAGGGATTATAAAGGACTTCAGGGAGCAGGCCAAACTGGTAAGGGAACTTAAGGAATCAAGAGACTACCTCGAGACAATAATGAATAGTATTGAAGACTCAATACTGATTATCAATAGCGACTACAGGATACTGAAGGCCAATGTTGCTGCCCTCACCAGGTATGGTAATAACATTACCGAAAAAAAATGTCATGAAATCACTCATAATTCTTCCAGGCCCTGCTGGATGGAAGGTGAGGACTGTCCCATTCAGGGGGTCTTTACCAATGGTGGAACCTGGAGGACCATACATGAACATTATGACGAGGGTGGAAACAAGCGCTATGCTGAGGTCATATCCTCTCCTATCAGGAATTCCGAAGGCAAGGTCGTTGAGGCACTCGAGATCATGAGAGACGTAACAGAACGTGTGAAACACATGGATGAGATAAACAGGAGAAACAGGGAACTCATCCTGTTGAATTCCATCGCCTCTATTATAAATCAATCCATAAAGGCAGAGGAGATTTTCACAAGTGTGATTGACCGGCTCATGGAGGCGCTTGATATGGACGGTGGTTGCGTATTCATTATCGACGAGAAGACCCGCACGCTTAAATGTTCCTGCCACAGGGGAGTTAGTGAACAATGCACTTCAACGGCTATCAGGATAAAACTTGGTGATGATATCCCTGGAAGAGTCGCTGTTACAGGTGAGGTAATGACATCATCAAACCTGAGTTCCGACAACAGGATTTCCAATTCCCTGTTTAAGGATACCAACATAAAGGGGTACTGTTGCATCCCGGTAAAAGGGAAGGAACGCGTGCTCGGAGTATATTGCCTCTTTAAGTTCAGGGAGCATTTCTTTACCATGGAAGAGGAGCGCTTGTTGAAAGCGGTTGGTGAGATGAGCGGACTGGCCCTTGAAAATATCAGGCTTTACGAAGAGATGAGAATTGACCGTGGTCTGGCTGAAGCTATCCTGAATGCCATGTCTGAAGGTGTCTGCACTGTAGATACCAATGGAGTGATTATATCAGCTAACCGTTCTGCAGAAAGGATATTGGGGGTACCGGCCACCAGGCTTGCAGGAATGAACTACACAGAGATTTTCAATGTTCCTGCAGAAGGGAATGCCTGCCCTGTAGTAAAGTCTCTCAAAGGAGAAAAGGCATCTGCAGAGTTTATTCAGCAAAGAGGAAAGGTAATTCATGTAAGCTCACTCCCTCTCCTGGACTCTGCTGACAGAATTTGCGGGGCGGTACAGGTCTTCAGGGATGTCACCGGTGAAAGAGAGACAGACAGGATGAAGACAGATATTATTTGTTCTGTCTCCCATGAGTTCAGAACTCCCCTGTCGGCAATTGTTGGATTAACTGAAATGCTCATTGATGGAGACATTGAGAGCGAAAGGGCCCGGGAATATCTTCTGACCATTTATGAAGAGGGGATGAGACTCTCTGAAATGGTTTCAGAGCTGCTGAGTATCTCAAAGATCGAAAGCGGGAAGGAAGCCATAAGCTTTAGTAACATAGATTTTTCCGAAATTATTGAATCCGTGAGAAGAGTGCTTGATGCCCCGGTCACAAACAAGAACATTTCCCTGTTGACAGAAATAGACCCTGAGATACAAGGGTTTTATGGTGACAGGGAAAAGCTGAGGCAACTCCTTCTCAATCTCGTTGATAATGCCGTAAAATATTCCGACCCGGGCTGTTACATCAATCTGAGAGTAAGATATTCCGGTGAGTATGTTATACTGGAAGTATCTGACACGGGTTGGGGGATTCCCGAAAACGATATGGCAAACCTGAGTAAACGTTTTTACAGGGGGACACACGGAGAAAGGACCAAAGGCACCGGCCTCGGGCTCGCCCTGTGTAGAGAGATCGTACGGATACACCACGGAAGCATTGATATCAGGAGCAGGTTAACTAAAGGAACAACCGTTATTGTCACCCTGCCTTACAGGAGATTAAATGATGCCTAAAGTGATGGTAATTGATGATGAACCCTTTATATTGATGATGATCGAGGACAAGTTGAGACGTGGAGGGCTTGAGGTTGTTACTCTCAGAGAGAGCAAAAACGCTGTCGATGTAATACGCAGGGAAATGCCTGACCTGATCATCCTTGACTGGATGATGCCGGAAATCAGCGGAATAAGCATCTGCAAAACAATAAAGGCCGACCCTGAGCTTGCAAGTATACCGGTGTTCATGTTAACGGCAAAGGGGCAGGAGGATGATGAAAAGTTGGGAATCGAGTGCGGAGTTGACCGCTATATAACAAAACCTTTCAGCCCTCGAATCCTGCTGGAGTTGGTACTTGAACAACTTGGAAACAAATAGGCTTAAAGAAGACCTGAAAGCCACGGTAACCGAATTAAGCGATACCTACGAGGAATTATCCCTGCTCTACATGCTTTCCGAAGAATTCACCGGCCTCGGTGTCGATGGAATCTGTTATCTGCTTTTAAAAAAGGCCGTATCATCGCTGGGTGTTCAAACCGGCGCCGTATTATTCCTGGATGAAGATTCCGGAGAATTATACACACAGGCATGTACCGGTAACTGGGATGAGGAGACAACCTTCAGAAAAGGGAACAATATTCTGTGGAGAGCGATTCGTTCAAACAAGGCAATTGCCGTATGCAACCACAATACCCACGAAGAAAGACTGGACAAGGTCAAATGCAACTCACTTCTCATAACCCCTCTGAACGGTAAAAAACAAATCATCGGCGTCCTCATGGTGGCCGACAAGAAAGACGGCAGGGAATTCTATTCAGGAGATATAAAGTTACTGACCACTATTGCCTCCCAGGCAGCCCTTTTTATTGAAAATGCCCTCCTCACGCAGGAAATGCAGGTATTCCTGATAGAGACCATAAGGTCATTTGTGAAGGCCCTTGAGGCGTCATCCCTGTGGACGGCAGGACATACCGAAAGGGTAACACGTTACGCACTGTCAATTGCTGAACTGCTCGATCTTGATGCTCACGAGATCGAAAGACTGAGGGTCAGCAGCCTCTTGCATGATATAGGGAAAATCGCCACTCCCAAAGAGATATTAAACAAAAAGGGCAAGTTAAACAAAGAAGAGTGGGCTGAAATCAGACGCCATCCAATAGTTGGGGCGGAGATACTTTCAGGGCTCAGCAGCTTTAAAGAAGTCATCGAATGTATCAGATACCACCATGAGCATTACGACGGAACAGGTATTCATGGTCTTTGCGGAGAGGATATACCGCTTATGGCAAGAATCCTGGCAGTAGCTGATGCCTTTGATGCCATGATGTCTGACAGGCCCTACAGAAAAAAGAAGACTATTGAAGAAACCGTCAGGGAGATTACAACCTGTGCAGGCAAACAGTTTGACCCGAATGTTGTCCATGCCTGTATCTCATGGGTTAACTCAACCCACAAGATTATACCGTCTGAGCCTGAATCTTACATTTAGTTCCCTTGCAATTTCCTTACACCTTTCCACATCCACACCCGGCGCATCAACAACCGTAACAGTTACATCCGGTATATACTTTCCGGCTTCCCTTATAAAAGA
>BTTF01000017.1:0-29062 GCA_036244995.1 bacterium
GGCACATTATCACCGTTACCATCCAGAACAGTGGCCTTTATGCTTGATGTCCCTCCCACTGTTACTGTTGCCGGGGTTGCTGTAACTGTCACAGTCGCCACTATATCCAGAATGTTAACCGATACCGTGTTGCTCACACTCCCCGCTGTAGCAGTTATAATCAGTGTGCCTGCACCTGTTGCTGTCAATGTTGCACTTGCCACCCCGTTAATAGTAGTAGCTGTAACGGGGTTTATAGCACCAAGAGATGAATCACTTACAGAAAAAGCAACATCAGTTCCATCGGGCACATTAGCACCGTTGCTGTCCAGGACAGTGGCCTCAATGCTCGATGTCCCTCCCACTGTTACGGATGTCGGGTTTGCTGTGACTGATACTGTACCAACTACAGTTGCCCCTGTTCCGGTATCAGTACCCGTACCGGACGAACTGGGAGGCAGACTGCTGCTTTTAGAACCACAGGCAGATAAGGCTACAACCAGGAGAAAAAGAAAAAGATTAACAACTAACTTGCCAGGCATATTCTTCCTATGCATTATTTAAAACCCTCCTCATCGTTATTGCACAGTCCCTACTGTAACATCCAGGGTCGAAGCGGCAAAAGCGCCTCCGGACCTGACTTCAAGGTCTCCTGTATATTCGAGTTCACCACCTGAGATGAAATCTAATCTAAACTTGTAAGAACCAAACTCATCTGTCGTGGCTTCAAACGGTGAATCCACAGGGGTATCGCCCTTATAGAGCTGCACCAGGTTATATGCATTAGGTGAGGCCCAGACGAAGGATATGTCCAGCTTTACATCCCCGACAGGGTTGCCGTCCTTGTCAACAACGGTTACTGTATAATATTGTGGTGACTTCTTGACGGGAGAAGTTCCGTTTTCGTCAATTACAGATTCTATAGATAGAGATGGAGGATCAATGGTTATAGTTGAACCTGGTGGGGCGCTTACATCACCACATGACCATAAAAAAAGTATTGCTATTAAAGGTAATACATATTTAAATTTAAAATGCCGGATCCTCATATCGCCTCCTTTATTACTTCATATAAATCTGTTTATGCTCTCCAACGAGCAACATGATTGCAATATATTACACACATTTCCTATTGATTGTTATTCCTCCAGGTTCTTCTTGATTATGCTCGGCGTAATAAATATCAGAAGCTCATTTGTCCGGGTCTCTTTTTTATTGTTCTTGAATAGCCATCCAAAAAAAGGTATATCCTTGAGGCTCGGCACACCCGATTCGGCATGATTGTTAACCGTCTTGTATATCCCTCCGATTACAAGGGTCTCTCCATCCTTAATAATAACATTCGTCTTGGCCTCTTTCTTGTCGGTACCCGGCACGCCCTCAACAGAAGGGATGGTGGGGTCGAGTTCCTCTTTCTTTGCCTCAACACTCAGGATAACCGAGCCATCAGGCGTTATGTGCGGCTTCACCTTCAGTTCGAGCTTCACATCCTTGAACACTGTAGATACCGTACCCTCGGACGTAAGTTTTCTTACGGGAATACTCTTGCCCTGGGATATGAACGCCTCCTGGTTGTCAATTGTAATAATCCTTGGGTTGGAAACTATCTTGAGTTGACCGGTTGTCTCAAGGGCTGATAACTCAACACTCAGAGACAGCGTTCTTGCTGCATTTAAAAATCCGAATGTAATCCCTGTCCCGGAACCGGCACCGGCACCGGCAGCCGGAAAGTCCACAACATATGGGGTCAGGCCTCCAACGTTTGAAAGCCTGTTGCCGGTGTTAGCGGTAAACCCCCATTTCACACCAAACTCCCGTGATACATTGGTATTTACCTCTACAATCCTTGCCTCTATCATCACCTGAGGAGTGGCCTTATCAAGGGTCCTGATGAGTTTCTCCACTTCCGGCATATTGCTTGGCACGTCCTTTATTATCAAGGAACTTATCCGCTGGTCGACACTCACACTCCCTCTCTCCGAGAGTATCTTTCCCTGGTCTATTGCCGACTTCACCTTGCTCACATCGGCATAACTGATGGGAATGACCTTCGTCACAAGGGATTCTGCCTTCCTTGCAGTATCTTTTACCTTGATGGCATTTTCCCTCTCTTTGACAAGAACAGACAGGGGAGCTATCCTTATTATGTTGCCTTCAATAACCATGCCGAGATTATGGGTCTTCAGTATAAGGTCAAGCGCCTGATCCCAGGGAACATTTATGAGTTTTACCGTAACCTTTCCCTTAACATCGGGGTCAATAACAATATTATAGCCGCTTACATCTGCAAGGAGCCTGAATATGGGGATAATATCTGCATCCTGAAAATCAAGAGATATCTTCCTGCCCGTATATTTGCCGGCTACAACTTTCCCGGCAGATTCTTTTAGCAGTCCTTCTCCACTCACTACCTTCTTCACTTTCTTCACTTCACCCGAAACTCCATTAGGCCTTTCTTCCACTGCCTCTTTAAGTGCCTTTTCAAGAAGCTCAGGTGAACGGAGAGATATCTCTATCCTGTTGGCTATTGAGACAACATCAAAGGTTGTATCAGCATCAAGGTCAAGGACAATACGTAATCTATTTTCATATTCACCCCACCTGATCCCCTTCAGGGGCTTTATTACAGTCCCGGGAACAGATGCCCTCATATCCACATCAGGAATATCTATCACAAGTCTGCCGTCAAGGGGAAAGACGTCGGGGATCATCTTACCGTCACCATTAATAGTCACAACCACTTTGTCTTTAAGCCTCTTCATTGATACATTATCGATGTATTGTGCAGGTGGTAAAACGGATCTCTTTGAGACGCTCTCTGAAGATTCTTTCGGGCTCAGGCTCTCAGACGCTTCGCCTTTTATTAATAATGTCAGCGTGCCTTTTGCATATTCCGGCACTACATCTGCCGGAGAAGAAAGGAGCACATCAAGCCTTGCACCTTCTGTAGGCACCCTGGCATATTCGGGTCTGATCTCGGTTATCCCTGCAACCCCCGGAACAATCTTCCGGGTATATTTACCGAGGTTCACACCCCTTAGCCCTATAACCACCTTAAACGGGTCATCCGGCTTGTATACTGTGTACTCAAACGGTGCACTTGCAGATATGGTCAACCTGTTGTCTGAAGCTGTAATTGAAGTTATCACAGTGGGACTTGCCTGGGGCTGCACTACCCCTTGACCTTGCTTGACTGGTTCTACAGAGGTACATCCATAGAATGATGTAAAAAGCAAAAGGCACAGAATAATAAGTGCTAAAGAATAAAAGTTTAAACGTTGCGAACCTGGAATTGCGCATTGTGAGTGTAACCCGCAGCCCGTAGCCCGTAACCCGTTAAATGAATTTCTTTCTCTCTTATATTGTTTCTCCATTATTCCTCCTCTTTGCGGAGCTTCAAAACTGTATCTTTAGGTCTTAATTGACCTCTGTAGTCAACGATATACTCCCTGATTACAACATTATCACTCTTGATATCAATAACCTTCCCGCCATAAAGCCCTAAAGTCGTTCCTTCCCTGATAGTATAAGACTTCCCGTCCGGGAGGATAACAGAGGCATAATAGTCTTTACCCGCTTTACCGGTAGAGACCACGCCAAGGAGTCTGAAATCCGTAACGTCATAATTCTCCAGGGGATTGAGCGTCTTCTTTTTCTTCCCTGCCTTCTGTTTTGTCAGGACAATAATGGAAAGGAAAGGGTCACGTCTGCCCTCGGGGTTATAGGTAATTGCCTCAATATTCTTCCTGGTTTTCTTGGCCTTGGACTTAACCGTTTCAATTGTTCTTTTAACCGTGGTTGTTTGAACAGGGGTTTTCCTTGCCGACTCAGGTTTTTTAACCTGTGACTTGTCTTTACAGGCAACAAGCACGGAAGTCAACAGGATTACCATCAATATATTGACTATGGTCTTCATCTTTTACGACCCCGTCCTTTTCTGCCTGCCGCTCCTTTTTGCATCTCGCTTTCAGGAACTGCAGAGAATGTCAGGGCAACAAAGGATATCTGCAACCTGGCTTCCCTTGTTTCAGGTTTTGCATTACCGAGTTTTATATTTGTAACATTCACGATCCTGCTAAGCCTTGTAAGGGAACTGAAAAAATAGCCCAGCCTGTGGTATGAACCTACCATCTCCACCTTCACAGGTATCTCATATACAACCCCGCTTGAGTGGATAGTTCTCTTGGAAGGTTTCCAGAGCTTTATCTGCAAGCCGGCCTTGATTCCAAGGTCTGAAACCTGCTTCAGAAGGGTGGTTACTTCCTTTTCCTCGGGTAATTGCCTCTTCAGATCATCCAGTTCTTTAACCAACCCCTCATAACGGGCCTTGATTTCCGGCAGCTTCCGCAACTTCGTTTCCGCCTTGCCTATATCCTGTTCCTGCCTTGCAATCTTTTTTTCGAGTAAATTAATCTCGGCAGTCCTGGGCTTATAATAGATAAAAAAGAACATGAGTATGATCAGAAGGGGCACGCATATTGCTATAGCATATTGAGCAGCCGGCGGAATTGTCTTGAGATCTATTTTTAATTTTGACGCCATCTCAACCACTTAATCCCAGCTTTAGCTTGAAGTTATACACAGGTATCTTCTCCTTTGAACCGCCCCCGGAAATTTCCTTGCGTTTTGACTCGGTAAGGTAAACAGAGTTAAACAACGGGGACTCTTTGAGCCTGTTTACATATTTCACTACATCCGAGTTGGTAAAGGCATAACCTTCAATAGCAACTGCCTTACCTTTCACTTTAAGCTCTTTAAGCCATATCCCGTTTGGCAGGGCTTTGCTAACCTCATCCATCAACCTGACAGGGATACCCTGATTCTTTCTTAATTGCAGAATTACACCTTTCTTCCGTTGCACTGTTTTAACAAGCGTTTCATAGTTCTCCAATGCCTTCAGTTTTTTCCTCATGTCCTGGAGTTTCTGTTCATTAGTGGCCTTCCTGACTTGCAGGGTTTTAAGCTCTTCCTTAACGTTAACATACGTAAACAGCAGCCCGATCAAAACAATAACGGTTGCTATAACAGTGACTATAATAAACCCCGGAATCGGCTTTGGCTTCTTTTTTCTTTTAACAGGGAGAAGGTTTATCCTTATCATCTGTCTCCTACCCTCCTGAGGGCAAGCCCCACGGAAACAGCAGCTACAGGCGCTATATCCCTGATATAAGCTTCATCCAGTTTCTTTGAGATAGTAATATTCTGAAAGGGATTTGCAATCTTTACCTCTATACTTAACCGCTCAGCAAGCATTTCCGGAAATTCTTCAATAAGTGCGCAGCCGCCGCTGAGTATTAACTCGGCCACCTCCTCTTTTGCCATGGAGGTCCTGAAGTACTCCAGGGAACGGCCTATCTCATTAAAAATCTCCTCAGAGGCAGCTTCAATTACAGTCCTGGCCTCCTCTTCAGATACATTTTCCACGGTCTCGCCCCGTTTAAGCCTCTCAGCTACCTCATACGGTATATGGAACTCCCTCTGCAGCGCTTCTGAATGGAGGTTGCTCCCCACAGGACCGTCCCTCGTAAAAGATGGAGTTCCCCCCTTGATAATGTTCATCTTGATGGAGCTTGCACCTATGTCCACGAGGGCAACATTCCTGGAAGCTGAAATCTCATAATTCAGCTCGTACATATTTTCAAGGGCAAACACGTCAACGTCCACTATAACAGGGGTTAATCCGGCATCTTTTACAACACTGACATACTCGTTTATAACATCCTTCTTTACTGCCACCAGTATAACATCCATCTGTCCCGGCTCTTCCCTGGGACCGATAATCTGAAAATCAATGTTTACATCGTTTATATCAAACGGGACATACTGTTCTGCTTCAAACTTTATGGATTCCTCAAGCTCTTCCTCACTCATTTCGGGCAGGCTTATCATTTTAATGATTACAGAGGAATGACCGGAGACCGAGATAGCGGCTTCTTTAGTTTTTATTTTTGTCTTGCGGAGGAGTTCCCTGATTGAATCGGCAAGACGGAGAGAATCGATGATAGCTCCATCTACAATAAGTTCAGGGGGCAGCGGAATCATATCAAAATCTTCAAGCTCGTACCCACCCCTCATCTCTTTTATCCGGGCCACTTTTAAAAATCCGGCCCCGATATCCAGCCCTATGGGAGTCTTTTCACCAAACAGCATACCTCTATATAAACAGAATTTTCTTTTCTTGTCAAGTGTTTTTTCCATTTTTTCTTGAAGGTTGCAAAAAACGTTAATCCCTGATCACGAAAAAAAAGTATACCGCAGCTTTCAGATTGCATGGGACAGGAAATTTTCAACGTGTATCCATACTTAACACTTCTATCTTTATTTAACGCTTTCAGGTTTTCACCGGCCGGTGGAAAAAGACCTTTTCTATCTTCATGAACCCTCCATCTTTCAACTTCCCAATGGCAAAAAAATCACCGGCGGGACTTTTTAATCTGACGGGTTCTCCCCCGGATATTCCAGCCTCTGCAAAAAACCCCGTACCATGACCGGCAAGCCTGAACTGATCCTCATTCAGGGTTAATTCATTCAGCCGTCCCAGGGCCTCATCCATTGTGGAAAAAGTGAATCCTCCTTTCCCGAGCGCCTCAAAAGAGACAGAATCCTCTATTTTAAAATGTCCTATTGCTGTTCTTTGCAGCCTTTTAACTACAGCCCCCACACCAAGGGCCTCACCTATATCACGGGCAAGGCTTCTGATATAGGTCCCCTTCGAACATCTTATCCTTACAACAAATTCAGGCAAAGAGAAAGAGAGCAACTCCATCATGGCAATAAAGACCCGCCTCTCTTCTCTCTTAACAGTTATCCCCTTCCTCGCAAGCTTGTAAAGCGGCACCCCCTTCTGCTTTATGGCTGAATACATCGGGGGCATCTGCATTAATTCCCCCTTAAATTGCCGGAGTACCCCTGTTATCCTGTCCTCAGTAATACCGGCCGGGTTCTCTTCTTTAATTATACTTCCTGTAATGTCAAGGGTATCGGTCACTATACCGAGCTGAAGGTGGGCGATATACTCTTTTTCGAGTGATGAAAGGTACTCTGTTATCCTTGTAGCGTCATTCAGACAGACAAGCAACACGCCTTCGGCAAAGGGGTCAAGGGTGCCTGCATGACCCGATTTCGAGGCCCCGAGGATGCGTTGCACCTTACGCCCTGCCTGGTGGGATGTGATATCAGGTGGTTTATTCAGATTTATAACAACACTGTCTTTAAAACTCTTCTCAATAGTCATCGGGATGCTACCGAGTCCTGAATCGCCTCTAAAAGTCTTCTCTTTATATCCTCGATATCACCACAAATCCTGTAACCGGCAGCATTCTTATGTCCACCCCCACCAAAACATGAGGCAATCAAAGAAACATCACAGTTACCCTTACTCCTGAGGCCGGCCTTCCAGCAGCCGGATTCAACCTCCCTGAACATGGCGGATATATCCACAGACTCTATCATCCTTGGAAAGTTTATAAAGTTCTCTGTATCCGGGGCATCCGCCCCCGTCTCCCTGAACATTTCCAGTGTAATGGTCGCAATGGCGCTGTTAATGTTACCTGTATGCACAAACTCCACAGTGTTCAGCATACTGACAAAAAGCATGAACTTATTGACAGACCATGATTCATAGAGCCAATGGGAAACTTCTCCGGGGTTAACCCCTGTCTCCACCAACCCGGCAACCGCCCTCAGCGCCTCCGGCGTGGTGTTTTCATACCTGAACGTTCCCGTATCCACGGCAATTGCTGCATAAAGATTTACCGCCATTTCCGTGTTAATTTCCACTTCAAGTTCTCTTACAAGATTATAAATCATCAACCCTGTAGCAGGGCTCTCGGGTTCTATCCACCTTATATGACCAAAGTCCGTAACCGTCCGATGATGGTCGATAACAACAATCTTTTTGCACTCCACATCCTTCAGCCCCACCCTCTCAAGGTCATTACAATCCAGGACAAGGAGGATAGAGTGCTTCAGTCTCTCCCGGTCCATCCCGGTCTCAACCAACTCTGAAGAGGGAAGAAAGTTATACATATACGGCACCCCGTCGCTGTTGAAGACCCTCACATCCTTGTGCATCAATCTCAGGGCAAGGGCAAGGGCAATGGATGCGCCCAGGGCATCTCCTTCGGGATTGATATGGGAGGCAATTGTGAAATACTGCTCTCTTCTGATGAGTTCAACTATATCTTCAGGAACCTTCACTCTCACCCTCTTTTTTTATCTTTCGAAGCAGTTCATCTATCTTCGCCCCATATTCAATTGATTCATCCTCGTAAAATTCAAGCGTTGGAAGCACCTTCATCCTTACACGCTTTCGCAGCTCCGACCTTATAAACCCCTTGGCGGAATTCAGAATTTTAAGTGTGCTCTTTGTTTCGCTTTTCTGAAGGACACTCACATAAACCCTGGCAATCTTCAGATCTTCCGTGACATCCACCGAGGTGATGGTCAGGAAACCCAGACGAGGATCCTTCACCCTCCTCATGACAATATCGGCAATCTCCTCCCTCATGAGGTCTCCGATACGTTTTGAACGTTTATATGGCAGCATAATTTTATATTCCTTTATCAAAGTTAATTGTTTCAGGCTTACAGCAACTCCATGTCCATTTTCAGCACCTCAAGAGAAGCCTCGGAAAGGACCAGGTTTTTAATCTTCTCAAAGGTACTGTAAAGGTGTGAGGTATCATTCGTAACACACACTATCGAGATGGTAGTCCTCTGCCACAGATTATTGGCATCTTCCGCTACCGAGACATTAAATTTCGCGAGTCTGTCTTTGAGTGAGCGTATTACGAAGCGTTTTGACTTCAGTGAACCAGCCTCGGGGATAAAAATATCCAGGGTTAAAAGACCAATTATCATTCTTTATGGATTGATTGTTTTGTTCTTCCCCAACTTGGTTGCCGACAGGGATTCAGGCATTTCACATGTATCCCTGCCCCATAGAATCCACAAGATTTCAACCGGGTCATATTGCCTTTGTAATCTTGCCGGATCTTATACACCTTGTACATACATAAGTCTTTTTAGTACCACTATCAGTCACTATCCTTATTCTCTGAAGGTTAGGTTTAAAAACCCTCTTTGTTTTTTTGTTGGAATGACTGACATTATTTCCAACTGCACGTATCTTGCCACAAACATAACATATTGCCATCTCGTAATTTCCTCCTTGATCGGGTTCTTGTTTGCACTAAAAGGAGTAAATATGATAACATTTTATGATAACTGTGACAAGTCCTGTTTATAGCAGTGTCAGAAAAGGGAGATATTGATGGAGAAGACAAGAGTTTACGAACTTGCCAAAAGGCTGGGAGTAAAGAATAAAGATATACTTGATGAATTAAAGAAGATGGGAGTTGACGGGAAAACCCACTCTTCAAATATTGATACAGACATTGCAGGTAAAGTGGAAGCATTATTTGCAAAAGGCTTGAAAGGTACCGGGAAGGGAACAGAAAAAGCGGACACACCGGTACAACAGAAGACTCAAAGCCGCCAAAAAGCTGAGAAAGGACTAAAAACCGGGAAGAAGACAGAGGCGGCTATACCTGCATCTGCTGTCGGGAGTGAGGAGACCGTGCCCCCTGACAGCCTTAAAAAAGAGGCAACTGATCAGAAGGCGGATACAACAAAAAGAAAGAGCATGCAGCGGGCATTTCAGGCTATAAGAAAGATTGAACCCAAGAAATGGCTTGACTCAAAGAGTGGAAAGAGGGCTGGAAGGGGAAGATTTGTTAATCATGGCAGGGCACAACATGCTGCCACTCAAACCCAGCATATCTCAACGGCAGCTCCCAGAAAAAAGGCGCTAAAGATGCCTGAAGGCGCCACTGTCAAGGAATTTGCAGAACTGATAGGCCAGAAGGTCTCCGAGGTCATAAAAAAGTTCATGGAACTTGGGACAATGGTCACTATAAACCAGCCCGTAGATCTGGATACAGCCATACTCATTGCCGACGGTCTCGGGATCAAATTAGAGTCAGCCCCTCTGGAAAATGAAAGGGTGGAAATCGAGAAGGTTGAGGAACGGCCTGAAGACCTGTCGCCAAGAGCCCCGGTTGTGACTGTAATGGGTCATGTTGACCACGGAAAAACATCGCTCCTTGACGCAATTCGAAAGACACGCGTTACCGAGACCGAATCAGGCGGGATAACCCAACACATCGGTGCATACAAGGTAAGGCTTAAAGACAGGGATATAGTGTTCCTGGATACTCCCGGTCATGAGGCATTTACAACCATGAGGGCCAGGGGTGCACAGGCCACGGATATAGTTATTCTGGTAGTTGCCGCTGATGACGGGGTCATGCCCCAGACAGTGGAGGCCATCAACCACGCAAAGGCTGCCGGTGTTCCCATTATTGCGGCAGTGAACAAGATTGACAAACCCGATGCAAACCCCCAGAAGGTAAGGAGTGAGCTGGCTGAATACGATATCGTTCCCGAAGAATGGGGAGGGAAGAATATCTTTGTGGATGTATCTGCAAAAAACGGGATTGGAATAGACGAGCTGCTGGAGATGATACTGCTTCAGGCTGAAATAATGGAGCTGAAGGCAAACCACGAAAGACCTGCAAGGGGAGTAATCATAGAGTCCAGGCTCGACAAAGGCAGAGGCCCTGTTGCAACCGTCCTTGTGCAGTTGGGAACACTGAAAATTGGAGATGCCTTTGTCTCGGGAAAATCCTACGGCAAGGTCAGGGCGCTTATCAATGACAGGGGAAAGAGAGTTACTGAGAGCATACCTTCAACACCTGTTGAGGTAATCGGGTTTTCAGAGGTTCCCCAGGCCGGTGACCACTTTGTTGTAGTGGAAGATGAAAAGAAGGCCAGGCAGATAGCAATGGCCAGGCTTCACAAGGAAAGGCTGGCAGAGATGGCCAGGGCAAAGAAGGTTAAACTCGATGAACTTTACTCGCAGATCAAGGAAGGGGAGATAAAGGAGTTAAACATAATTATCAAGGCCGATGTACAGGGTTCTGTTGAGGCCATCAGGGAATCCCTTGAGAAAATCACCCACCCCGAGGTCAAGGTGAGGGTGATACACACGGCTGTCGGAGGAATTAACGAGTCCGACGTAATGCTGGCCTCTGCATCCAATGCCATTATAATAGGCTTCAACGTCAGGCCCGAATCAAAGGCAGCACAGGCCGCTGAAAAAGAGAATGTTGATATCAGACTTTATACAGTAATATATGAGGCCATTGAGGATGTAAAGAAGGCACTTGAGGGTCTCCTTGAACCAACCTTAAGGGAAAAGATTATCGGCAGGGCCGAGGTGAGAGAGGTCTTCACAATCTCCCATATCGGCACAGTGGCTGGTTGTTATGTACTTGAGGGTACCATGCAGAGGGCAAGTGACGGCGTAAGGGTTATCAGGGATAATATAGTCATCTATCAGGGAAAGATAGCCGCTATTAAAAGGTTCAAGGAGGATGTAAAAGAGGTTCAGACCGGATACGAGTGCGGTATTACGATTGAGAAATTCAATGACATCAAGGTTGGAGACATACTGGAAAACTTCATAATTGAAAAAATCGCCGGAAAACTCTGACATTAAAACCGCCGGACCGGCCTTGACTGTTTCAGATGAAATCCATAACTACCGAGCTTTCAGACATTATAAAAGACCTTGGCCTTTATGAAGAATTCAGGCTCGAATTTTTAAGGAAAGACTTCAGGAAAATATTCCCTCCCCCCATGGGCGAACACCTGTACCCCTCAACACTGAAAAGGGGACAATTACTCATCATTGTTGACTCCCACGTATGGCTTAATGAAATAAGACTCCATAAAGAAGAGATGAGAAAGCGTCTCTCCAGGTATGGCATTGAGTCAATCAGGTTCAAACTCGGAAGGGTATTCAAAAAGAAGATGGGCAGGCCCGCACCTGTTGCAGCCCCCGGCAATATACCTGAAGAGCTGATTGATGACATTACCCTCAAAATAAAGGACCCCCATATACGGGAGTCCTTGTTAAATGCAATCAGATCATCCATGCAACGGCATCCCAAAAGGATTTTTTAGAGTCTGTGTATAAAGTCGAATAGGTGCCGTTTTTCTGTCATTCCGGCTTGTCCGGAATCGTTTTTTAAGAAGGATTCCCGACTCGCTTCACTTGCGGGAATGACAAATGACTGTAGTTTATACACAGACTCTATTTAGAGCCATCAAGTGGATTACGCTGTCTTTTCATAAATCAGGATCGGCCTTTCCTGACGTGTAACAACCTCTTCATTAATCACGCATTCTCTTATCTCTTTCCGTGACGGAATCTCATACATCACCTCAAGCATTATCTCCTCAAGGATGGCACGCAGTCCCCTTGCCCCGGTCTTCCGCTTTATCGCCTTCCTTGCAATGGCGCGCAGGGCCCCCTCACTAAAGCGCAATTTCACGTTATCTATGGACAGCAATCTTTCGTACTGTTTTGTAAGGGCGTTCTTCGGCTCAACAAGTATCCTGACAAGTGCCGATTCATTCAGCTCACCCAGAGTGGTAACTACAGGAAGCCTTCCGACAAACTCGGGGATCATCCCGTACCTTACAAGGTCCCCTGGCTCCACAATGCTGAGGATGTTCCCTATCTTTCTCTTTGCAGTAGTATCGGCGCCAAAACCAACGGTTCTCTTTCCTATCCTCTTCTCGATAATCTCTTCAAGCCCGACAAAGGCGCCGCCGCAGATGAAGAGGATGCCGGTTGTATCTACCGGGATATACTCCTGCTGCGGGTGTTTCCTTCCACCCTGGGGCGGAATATTCGCTACCGTGCCTTCAACAATCTTCAGAAGGGCCTGCTGAACTCCCTCTCCCGAGACATCCCTTGTAATGGAGGGACTGTCGGCCTTTCTGCTTATCTTGTCAATCTCGTCTATATAGATTATTCCCCTCTGGGCCCTCTCAACATCATAATTGGCTGCCTGAAGCAGTTTAAGAATGATATTCTCCACATCCTCACCAACATAGCCGGCCTCTGTGAGGGTTGTGGCATCCGCAATAGTGAAAGGCACATCGAGTATCCGGGCGAGTGTCTGTGCAAGAAGCGTCTTACCGGTCCCGGTCGGACCTATAAGGAGGATATTGCTCTTCTGAATCTCCACATCCTTCTTGACCGGATGGTGAATCCTCTTATAATGGTTATGAACCGCAACCGAGAGTGTTTTTTTTGCCTTCTCCTGACCGATTACATACTCATCCAGCGCCTTGTGTATCTCCATAGGTGTGGGCAGTTCCGGAAACGGGAGTCCTTCATTGAGAGTCTCCATCTCTTCGGCAAGTATCTCGTCACAGAGTTCCACACATTCGTCACAGATATAAACCGTGGGCCCGGCAATGAGCTTCTTCACCTCACTCTGGGTTTTACCACAGAAAGAACACTGCAACTTATCTTCTTCCTTTTTAGACATCCTGTAGCCTCCTGTCAGCCGTTACCGGCTAATCCTTCCTGGTTCTAAAATAAATATACAACTAACGTATATATTACTCCTCTTCTTTTTCTTTCTTGACGGTATAGATTACATCATCAACAAGCCCGTACTCCTTTGCCTCTTCTGCCGACATGAAAAAGTCCCTGTCCGTGTCTGCCTGAATCTTGTCATAAGGCTGGGATGTATGATTCGCAAGGATTCCGTTCAGCGTCTCCTTCATTTTGAGAATCTCCCTTGCATGAATCTCTATATCAGTGGCCTGTCCCTGAAAACCACCCATCGGCTGATGTATCATTATCCTCGAATGGGGGAGTGCAAACCTCTTTGACTTTGCCCCTGCCGACAGAAGCAACGCCCCCATGCTCGCCGCCTGTCCAAGGCAATAGGTGGCAATATCAGGCTTCACATACTGCATGGTATCATAGATGGCAAGTCCTGAGGAGACAACGCCACCCGGGGAATTGACATAGACATGGATATCCTTCTCAGGGTCATCAGTCTGAAGGAACAGAAGCTGCGCAATCACTGTATTGGCCACATGATCATCTATCGACGTGCCGATAAAGATTATCCTGTCCTTCAACAGTCTTGAATAGATATCATAGGCCCTCTCCGTCCTTCCCGTCTGTTCTATTACAATAGGAATCAAACTCATCTTCTTTACTCTCCTCTTTTGGTTTAAAGTCAGTGTCAGCAGATTAGTGCCGGTCTTCTACTTTTAATTTATACGGATATTACTCACTATCACCGGTCTTTGCATCACCGGTCTCAACCTTATCACTCTTACCTGCTTCCCCGACAGCTTTTTGAAATACAATGTCAAGGGCCTTCTCCCTGACAATATTCTGCCTGAATTCACCCATGGCGCCCTCATTCTTGAGATACAAGTCTACGAAATTCTCCGGGCTGAGATACATGCTGTTTGCTATCTCAACTATTCTTTTTTTCATCTCGTCATCTGTAACTTCCACCTTCTCCTTCTCTGCAATCACATCAAGGAGTATATTGGCCTTGACATTCCTGACGGCCTGCTCTTTCAGATCCTCCCTCGCCTTTTCAACATCGAGTTCCGGGTCCTTCTTCTTCTCTTCAGCAACGAGCGCATTAAGCTCCGACTCAAGGAGTGTCTCGGGGATATCAAACTCATTGTCCTTCACAAGCTGTTCAATAAGCTCGGCCTTCTGCCTGTTCTCGGACATCTCTTTCTTTACATTCTCAAGAGACTCCCTGACAGCTTCCTTCAGTTTTTCCAGGTCTTCATATCCAAGGTCCCTGGCAAATTCATCGTTCAGATCAGCCTTTTTTAATCTCTTCACCTCATTAATGCTCCCTTTAAGGGTAAGGGTCTTGCCGCAGAAATTCTTATTCACATAATCATCGGGAAAGCTTGCTGTGACCTCAAAGGGCTCCCCCGACTTCCTGCCTTTTAATGCCTCGGATATCTCCCGGGGAATGATATCACTGCCGATCTTGATAAACTGGCCTGTAACCTTCTGGTCCTCCTCGACAACCTCATAATCAACCACCACCAGGTCTCCATCAGAGATTGTATCATCAACCACTTCATAAGTGGATTTCTCTGTCAGCAGACGCCTGGTGGTCTCCTCCACTTCCTCATCAGTTACATCAACAGTCTCTTCTTTTACAGTATACCCCTCATACTTCAGGTCCTTTATCTCCGGAAGAAACTCCACTGTAAAAGTCATCTTCAAGGGTGTTTTCCTCTTGAAATCGTACTCTTCAAAAACCGGGGCTGCAACAGGAAAGAGGGCCTCCTCCTTGATCGCCATAACGTAATACTCCGGAATCAACCGCTCAATCACGTCCATCTCCACGTCTTTCCCGTATCTCCTCTCAAGCAGGGAAAGCGGCACCTTGCCGGGCCTGAATCCGGGGATTTTCGTGGTCCTGCCAAGATTCCTGAGTGCCTCTTCTATCTTGTGCTCAAGAACATCAACAGGTATCTCTACAACAAATTTCTTTTTAGTGGGATTAATATCCTCAACAGTCTTCTGCATCTTACCTCCTGCAAACAATATTTTATCTCTTAATTTAAAAATATGCGGGTATATTTGTCAATTTAAGGAGGGCCTTCAAAAAGCATTCGCCTGCGGGCCGTACTGCCTTTTATTCCTTACCTGGTTCTTTTTCCGCCTTTCTCTCTTTAACAAGTTTCTGTGCAATGTGTCCGGGCACATCTTCATAGTGAGAAAACTCCATTGAGTATATCCCTCTGCCGGAGGTAAGACTATGCAGCTGGTTGGCATATATAAGCATCTCTGCCATGGGAACAAGTGCTGTTATCTTCTGGTTCCCCCCGGCCTGGGGCTCCACGCCCTGAACCTTTCCCCTCTTTGCATTCAGGTCTCCGATAACAGAGCCAAGGGCATCATCAGGTGTGGTCACCTCAACCCTCATGACGGGTTCAAGCAATACCGGTTTCGCCTCGGACGCAGCCTTTTTTAAGGCCATGGAGCCTGCAATCTTAAAGGCCATCTCCGAGGAATCAACAGAGTGATACGAGCCGTCAAAGAGCGTAACCTTTACATCCACCATGGGATAACCTGCCAGGGCACCCGCCCTCAGGGTCTCAACAACTCCTTTCTCTACTGCAGGGATATACTGCCTCGGAATCACACCACCGACTATCCTGTTAACAAACTCAAATCCTCCGCCCCCTGGCAGTGGTTCTATCTCTATCCAGCAGTCTCCATACTGTCCCCTTCCGCCTGACTGCTTCTTGTATTTCCCCTGTGCCCCGGCACGAGCCCTTATGGTCTCGCGATAAGGAATCTTCGGGGTCTTCATCTCTACATCAACCCCGAACTTCCTCTTTAATTTCTGAATAGCTATCTCTATATGCACCTGTCCCATACCGGAGAGCAACATCTCGTTTGTCTCCTCATCCCTGTGAAACCTCAGGGTCGGGTCCTCCTCAAGCATCCGGTGCAGACCCGAGCTGACTTTTTCCTCATCGCCCTTGCTCTTTGGGGCAATGGCATAAGATATAATGGGTTCAGAGAACCTCACTTTTTCAAAAACCACCGGATTTGCCGCATCGCACAGCGTATCCCCGGTATTGGTTGCCTTCAGTTTTGCCACCACCCCTATCTCCCCGGGCCCAAGGGTCTGGGTGGGAACATGCTTTTTCCCGAAAAGATAGAAAACCTGGCCGATCCTCTCTTTAGCATCCGATGAGGCATTATAGACTGTTGAGTCAGCATCAAGGCTGCCCGAGTAAACCCTCATAAGGGTAAGTTTGCCTGTAAACGGGTCGGCAATGGTCTTAAAAACATAAGCTGAAAATGGTTCATTCTCATCCGGCTGTCTGAGCACCTCGGAGCCGTCCACGGGATTTATGCCCCTGACAGGACTGATCCGGGCCATCTCTCCAGGGGAGGGAAGGCATAAGACTGCTGTATTCATCAGGAGGTCAATGCCCCGGTTCTGTGTAGCCGAACCACAAACCACCGGAATAAACTTCCTGGTAAGTGAACCCTCCTTTACACCCTCGAGAATCTCCTCTTCTGTCAGTTCACCACCCTCAAGATACCGTTCAAGGAGGGCATCATCCGATTCTGCAATCTTTTCCACAAGTTTTTGCCTGTAGTTCCCGGCATCTTCCATTAGCTCCGAGGGTACGTCAATCTCTTTTGTCCCCCCGTCTTCAAAACGATATGCCTTCATCCTTACTATATCCACAATACCCTCAAAGGAAGACCCCTCGCCCATAGGGATATTCAATGCAATGGCCTCTGTCTCGAAAGACTTCTCTATATCACTGACAGCACGGGTAAAATCGGCGTTCTCCCTGTCCATCTTGTTAATGAATATAATCCTCGGCAGTTCAAACTCACAGGCATATTTCCATATCTTCTCGGTCTCCGCCTTAACACCTGATATTGCGCTGACTATTATTACTGCACCATCGGATACCCTCAGACAG
Organism: bacterium; assembly: GCA_036244995.1. Classification (GTDB taxonomy): domain Bacteria; phylum Nitrospirota; class Thermodesulfovibrionia; order Thermodesulfovibrionales; family JdFR-85; genus BMS3Bbin07. The sequence continues at coordinate 17,356 of BTTF01000017.1, forward strand.
CCCCTTGCATCCTCTATAAAATTAATGAACCCGGGGGTATCAATGATGTTTATCCTGTAAACATTCCAGTCACAACAGGCAACGGCAGAAGATATGGTGATTTTCCGCTCTATCTCTTCAGGATCAAAATCGGTTACAGTATTCCCTGCCTCCACGCTTCCCATCCTGTCAACGGCGCCTGCACTATAAAGTATGGCCTCCACCAAAGAGGTCTTGCCGGCACCCCCATGTGCCACAATCGAAAAGTTCCTGATCATGGAAACAGCATGCTTAGCCATACAACCCCCCTGTTTTCTAATGGAATTATATAGTTAATTTACTCAAGTATCTCTTCGACAACAGGTTTATATTCCGTCTTCTTCTCCATCCTCAAACTGAATTGCCTGGCAGCAATGAAGGTAAGAATAAAGAGACCGAATCCACCAACAGCAGAAAGCAGGTTGGGATCAACTCCACTAAAGAACCAGGGAAGGAATTCCTTACCAAGTACCGATCCGATTATAAGCGCAAGTGCCGGGAGACCATAAACAAAAATTGTACCTTTCAAATATGAATATGACTTAAATACAACCTTGACCTTCTGCCCCTCTTTTGCCTTGGCGATATTGAGGGCCTCTATAAGTGCCCCGCCATCATCAGCAACGGGACATACGCCCGCGTTACACTTGTCACAGGCACTCTGACGCTCAACAAGAACCTTTGCAGTTACCCCCTCGACACTCTTTACAATACCTACTTCTTCCATAATGTTACTATTCTAACATAAAGAACTTTATCTCTACCATACGGCTAAAGGGCTTGATGCGTAATTATCGTCATTGAAAGTGTTATAATTAGTTTTTAAAACGTAATTTAGTGCTGATAACACAGGGAGAACTTCCCGAAAGAAAGGAGCTGAGATGTTAAAACATATCGTACTTTTCAAACTGAAACATGAGGCATCAGCTGAAGACCTCCAGCAGCTTGTCGAGGATTTAAGGGGCCTGGAGGAAACAACAGAAGGTATCATGAAAGAATGCCTGGTAGCACTTGATGTATTGCCTTCCGATAGATCATATGACATTATCCTTGACTCTACGTTCGATTCGCTTGACCACCTGCAACAGTATCTCGTTCATCCCAAACACATGGAGGTTGTAAAAAATATCAGACGGCTTTGCGCCTCTGTAGCCAAGGTAGACTACGAAATATAGAAACCGGAGCCTGTCTGAAAACTCTATGAATGTCACACTGAACCCGCTTTAAACTTCTTTCAGGGTTTCGTATCCCGTTATTTTTATTTAGAGTGCTGAAAATAAATCCAGCATGACAAAGTGTGTTATTCTGTTAGGTTACAGAGAGGCTCCCAACCCTGTTTTATCGCTGAATCCGGGGTCTCAATGCCTGATTGCATCAATTCTTGTCCTGTTCAGACTTTCTGATCCAGATTTCATTGTCGTTAATCATCCTGTAAAAGACAAAGTTCTTTTTGAGATAAGCCAGGACTATAGGGAACCTGACTTCATTGGAAAAGCCTTCAAAGTCAAAGCCACTGACAGAATTATACCAGTCACTGTTTGTATAGAGGACATACTTGATGTTTGCCTTCTTTAAATCTTCAACCACTTCCTCCTGATAAAAATGCGGCATAGCGTACACTAACGCCGGGAACCGCGTCGGCGCCGGCTGGTCTATAAAATAATACCAGCTCGCCTCATTTGTAAAAGTAAAAAACTTTTCATCATCCTTAAGGTTATCCTTCAGAAACTTTATGGTTGCCTTATATTTATCAAGAATAAAATAAGAGTCTTTCACGTTAATCGGAAACCGTTTTGTAATCAAATCTTTTTTATATATCCTGTAAACACCACCGACAGAAGTTACAATAACTATAAAAGTAACTGCATATACGAGTATTTTTCTGAAATTCCTGAATCTCTTCCTCTGAAGAGAACCAGCCAGATAATGTTTTATCAGTATATACATGGACAATATGTAAGTCAGGGGAGAACTGTAGGCAACGTGCATCCAGTCAGCACGTCCCAAAGCACTTCTGTAAAAGAATATCGACATCAGCAACAAACAGAATTCTATAAAATACTTTTCAATAAACTTTCTGAACGCGGGCCTGACTTTCCCGTCATTCAGATACAACTCCTGGATGAACTTATAGGTAACCCAAAAAGTATTTGCAGCTATAAGGACACAAACCGTCAAATAAGCTATCTCCCAAACAGGATATATAAAACCACCCTGCAACCCCCTGTATTTCGTCAAAATCAGGAACGTATAATCAAAAAAGTCATAAAAAGCTCCGCGGAACAAAACGTTTAACAACAGAATTGCCGACAAGAGTCCGAGAAATGAAGCCGCCAGATAATGACGCCTGACCGGACTTTTGTGAAAGAAGAGGAAGTACAAAATGGGAGATACAATCAGGTAGGTTGCAAATAGATAGGCTCCCCTGTCGACTGAATAACCGAAGGATGCCAGAGGGATAAACGAAAAGAAAAAAACAGTTATCAGGAATTTTTTTGTGTTAATCTGCTTCAGGTCTGTAAACCGGTACAGTACTGGAATTGTAAGCAGAAAGGAAAACGTGGTTACATCCATGGTTTTAAAAAACATTATTCTTCTTGAGAAACCAAACAGATGTTTATAGAAAAGGGACAAGGTCAGAAAAACAATAAAGTAGTACAAATAATTTCCACGAAAGAGCTGCATCAGGAAAACAGCAAGCATTATGAATAAGAAAACTTTAAGGATAGACTCCAGTGCCCTGACCGAACCAATTGACTTCCCGAAAAGTTTAAAGGCCACGACTGAACGGACGGGATCCTCAAAAACACCGTGCAGAAACAAGAAATCCTTATATGGAATTTCCCCGGCCATATAGGATATAGCAGGCCCCAAAGTCTCGCCTTCATGCATTGCATCGAATTTTCCGGTAGAACGGTAATTCGGAATATTAATTGAGGTTGTGATTGCCAAAATAAACAGAATTACCGCAAAAATCTTTTTATTCACTGACGGCAACGGTAAATCATCCGTAGAATCATATCCGGAAGAATCTTTTTTCTCCCTGAAGCATATACTGTTAAAACCTCCTATGTTCAGAAGGTACATCAGGAAGAGTATTAGTAAAGGCATGAACAAAAAGACCGCAAACCTGACTGAATTATTTGCAGGGTTATACTTTGCAACCGTAAGCACCCCTGTGACACCCCACGGGTTTGAATACGGAAGAGTTATCTTGCCCCAGAATAATAAACCAAGGGAAATACCAAGAACAAATGCTGCAAGCAGGAGTAAAAACTTTATATTCTTGCCCTGTTTCATAGTGTATATAAAGAATCGATTGCGTTTGAACTAAATAAAAGGGACCGGTTACGACGATTGTTTTTCCGGTTCATTTCAAACTCATGAGGCTTGTAAAAAACATAAACAGCTTTGCTCCTCTGCGGTTAAGGCAGACTGCAAAATATAGACGCCGGCTCCAGTAACAATCGGTTTCGGGATTCTCGTTTTTTCAGGACCCTTTCCGGTTGAAAAGGGCATTTATATACCTCTTTCTGTACGAACCGCGTGAGAAAATTGCTTTGGGTTTACCTGCAAATATTGCGCTCGGTTCAAAATAACAGTGTAAAAGGCATCCCTTGCAGTTATCCGAAAAGGCTATGTGATCCCCAAGTTCTTCCCAAAGTTCCTTGAAACTTTTATTATTGTACGAATCAGTAAGCTCCCTGGAAAATTCGAAGCACGGGCCCAGCCTTCCATCCGGGGATATGCTGCACTGCAGGTAGATCGCTATGCACTTCATCTTTGGCACTTTAAAAGTGTACATTGCATCAAGCAGCAGATCGCTCATCATTACCGGATACCCCTTATCCCTCAACTCCCTCAGTTTCCTTATCGTCTTCCTGTAATGCTCAATACTGCCGTACACCTCAGCGTAGCGCCTGGAATACTCCTCCGGACTCTTGTAATCAAAATGTGTCAACAACGGAGAGAACGTAAATGATTTTATCCCCAGACTTGTACCTATTTCCAGTATGTCGTCAAGTTGATCATATGTAATCCTTGTCAGGATTGTATTAAAACCAACGTGCGGAATCCTCGCCACTGCTGCCTTTACCCCCTCTATCACGGTATCATTCAGAACCTTAATTATACCCAGGTCTTCAGGAACATTCGGGTTTATGGTATCAAACGAGAAAGTCAAAACGTCCACGTAATCCGCTATCTCGTCAATTCTCTTTGATACAAGAGAACCGTTTGAGACAAGTTTGGCTACCATTCCCCTTTCCTTTATCCGCTTCAGGATCTGCGGAAGGTCTTTTCTTATAAGGGGTTCGCCTCCGGTTACAGCATAGGCCACACAACCCGCATCAGCTACTTCATCAACGAGTTTCAGAATCTGCTCGGTATTCAGTTCTTCTGTTTTGTCATACCAAACTGAACAGTAGGAACACTTGTAGTTACACTTGTGTGTTATCCTGTGTCCAACCTTGATCAGATTCCTTTTATTCAAAAGGTTGAACTGGATCGCTGAATTCAACGTCCTGGCAAAGTTCTTTAATTTAATGCCGCTGTCGGATTTCATGATATGCCCTTTAATTGAATGGTAAGTGATAGGGATTTACTTCTTACAAGCATATATAAAGATTAGCACAAAAGATGAAATCATGTCAACAATGCTGACAAACTCAACGCTGACAAACTCACAATACTTCTCAAGATTCAACTTTACAATTAGGGTTATCCCTGCTATGGGTCTGTAGCCTTAAAATGTCCGTTGCACATGAGGGTCATCCCTTATGCGATTTTCAGGAGATTTCCGTTTGGTCTCTCCAGGATAACCCGGATTTTGTCTTATCCTCGATAATAAGCAGGGTCAACAGAAAGACAAGTAAACAGATTGCTACTCAACAGTATCATTAAGCATGGTCGATGCCTTCAAAACAAATCCGCCGTTCAGTGAGGGATGGACGAATTTCAGAATATGATATATAATGTCAGGAGTATATATATTTTTTATATACACTGAATAGGGGCATATCATGAATTGAAAGGGGAGTCAAAATAATTTTTCCTTATTTTTCAACTGGTTTATCAGCCGTCACCCTCGTCTGAAAAGTGGCAAGGGAATTGCTATAACTTGTAATGTAATGTAATGAAAGGAGGTACTCATGGATAAAGGAAAGATAATCGTACTTGATGACGACCCGGTTGTGACACTTAGCTGCAAGAGGATACTCGGGGCGGAGGGTTACAATATAACTGCAGTGGGCAAAGGTGAGGATGCACTGCGACAGCTCGAGAAAGAGGAGTATGACATCCTGATTACCGATATCCGCCTGCCGGACATATCGGGAATTGAGGTTCTGCGTGAAGCACGGGTCATACAGCCGGACACAGATATTGTCGTTATAACCGGATACCCCACTCTGGAAGATGCAAAGGAATCCATACGGCTTGGGGCATTTGAGTATATTGAAAAACCTTTTACCCCTGATTTCATGTTAAATGTTGCCAGGAAAGTATTTGACAAGAGGGGCTGGATACTGAGGCAGGCATATATAGACGAGTTCCGGGACTATCTGGTGCCTCTGCGGGACAAGGAAAACCCCGTGATATTTTATAAGGAAGGTGTATGGGCAAGGCCGACAAAGACAGGGCTCTGGGAGATAGGCTATGACCTGAGATACGAGATGGCCGCTGGCGAGATGCTTTATGTCGATTACCTGAAGGTAGACAAGGTGAAGGCAGGAGAACCATTCGCCAGACTGCTTACAGGCTCGGGAAAGATCGTGGATATATCCTCACCAATGACCGCTGAGATAAAAGAGACCAACGGGAAGACCAATGACATCATCTGCTCCCTTCTCAAGGAACACCTCTCGGAGGGATGGCTCGTATGGCTTGCAAAGGTAATTCCACTGGAGATGTAAACCGGTGATTTTTGCCCTGTTTTGATTATCTTGTCGGGATTATATACTATATATTTTAAAATTCAATTACGGAGGTTATTCTATGGCAGGGAGTGTCTTGATAGTAGACGATGAGACGGTTGTTATAAAAAGCTGCGAGAGGATACTCGCTCCGGAGGGATACAGTGTCCAGGGTGCCGTCAGGGCCCGTGAAGCCATGGATATGATTAAAAAAGGAGACTTCGACCTCGTTATCACCGACCTCAAGATGCCCGGGGTAGACGGAATAGAGTTAATACGCTGGATAAGGAAGAACAGCCCGGGGTCAGGTATAGTCGTTATCACAGGTTATCCCTCTCAGGAAAGCATAAAAGACGCCCTTGAGCTTGGCATCATAGACTATCTGCCAAAGCCCTTCTCTCCCCAGCTTCTGATTGATGTCACTGAAAAGGCATTCACTACCGTAAAGGCAACTTTGGGGAAGGAAAGGCCTGAAGCGGAAGTAGATATAGAGACAAAACTGAAGGACATAATGGAGGTTATAGAGAAGTACAAAACCAAACCCGGGGCATTAATCCCTGTCTTGCAGAAGGTACAGGGGGTACTCGGATATCTGCCTCCTGCCGTACAGCGTATCATAGCCAGGGAACTCAATCTCCCTGTCAGCGAGGTGCATGCGGTTGTCTCTTTCTATTCATTCTTTACCATGAAACCCAAGGGAAAACACAACGTCAGGGTCTGTCTCGGCACTGCCTGTTATGTTAAGAGGGCAGCCGAGATACTCGAGAAAGTAAAGGAATACCTCGGGATTGATGAGGGGGGGATCACAGAGGACAAAAAGTTCTCCCTTGAGACTGTACGGTGTCTAGGCGCCTGCGGACTCGCTCCTGTTGTAGTTGTCGACCACGACATATACGGGAGTGTTGACCCCGTCAAGGTATCCGAGACAATAAAACAATATAATTAGGGGTGAAAGGTGGATAATGGTATCGTGAAAAAGACCTTCATCCTTTAGCTTAATGACCAAAAAGGAGGCCGCACAATGGCAAAACTTACGGTAGAAGACCTAAAAAAGATTAAAGAAGAATACAAGGCAAAAACAGCCCTCAGGGAAGAAGGGGCTTTCAGGGCAAGGGTTACAGTCCATATGGGTACCTGTGGTCTTGCAGCGGGGGCAAGAGAGATAATGAACGTTATACTTGAAGAGATAGAAAAGAGCGGGGCCACAGATGTGGCTGTAAACACTTCCGGCTGTGCAGGGCTTTGCAGCCGTGAACCGATGATCACGGTTCAGATTCTGGATGAACCTCCTGTAAAATACTGCGAACTCAATGAAGAAAAGACAAAAAAGATAGTTACTGAGCATATTCTCGGCGGAAAGCTTGTGGAAGACCTGGCTCTCGTAAGGGGATGTGAGACATCTTATTAGTTATTCATATACAGTGTTTTCGTATTTCGTATAACGATAATGGAGACGGAGGTAGCATAGATGGAAAGGTATAGAGTAAACCTGATGTTGTGCGGAGGAACGGGATGTATAGCAACAGGGAGCCTGAAGGTCAGGGAGGCCCTGCTTGAGGAACTCAAGAAGAGGAAGATGGAAGATGAAATCTCAATAACCCTCACAGGCTGTAACGGCTTCTGTGCACAGGGGCCAATCCTTATAGTACACCCCGGCGAGATTTTTTATGAAAAGCTCAAGCCCGAAGATATCCCCTATTTGGTAGAAGAACATTTCCTTAAAGGCAGACCTGTAGAAAAGTTTATGTATCATGAGCCCCTGAAGAAAACAACCGTACCTTCCATGAATGAGATACCTTTCTTCAAGTATCAGGTACTGAGGGCCTTGAGAAACAAGGGCCTGATTGATCCCGAAAACATTGAGGACTATATTGCAAGGGATGGATATATGGCGGCTGCAAAGGCCCTGACAGAGATGACCCCGGAGCAGATAATAAAAGAGCTGAAGGATTCAGGCCTCAGGGGGCGCGGAGGGGCAGGTTTTCCAACGGGACTCAAATGGGAACTATGTTCCATGGCCAGGGGAGATCAGAAATACATACTATGTAATGGGGATGAAGGTGACCCCGGAGCATTTATGGACCGTAGTATTATGGAGGCCGACCCGCATGTTGTGCTTGAGGGGATGATAGTAGCGGCAAAGGCTATCGGGGCATCAAAGGGTTATATTTACGTAAGGGCGGAGTATCCCCTTGCCGTCAAGAGGCTGCAGATCGCCATAGACCAGGCAAATGAGTTGGGGCTTTTAGGTAACAATATTTTAAACTCCGACTTCAGCCTTGACATAGAGATATACGAGGGTGCCGGTGCCTTTGTGTGTGGTGAGGAGACCGCCCTGATGCGCTCCCTTGAGGGCAAGAGGGGCATGCCCATACCCAGACCTCCCTTTCCTGTAAATCAGGGCCTGTGGGGTAAACCAACTGTGCTTAACAATGTTGAGACCTATGCAAATATCCCACAGATCATCCTTAGCGGTGGTGGATGGTTCCGTAATCTCGGTACGGAAAAATCAACCGGCACAAAGGTCTTTGCACTTACGGGAGCGGTTAACAATATCGGACTGATAGAGGTGCCGATGGGCACTCCCTTGAGGACAATAATCTTCGACATAGGCGGCGGAATACAGAAGGGCAGGACATTCAAGGCAGTTCAGCTCGGCGGACCATCGGGCGGCTGTGTCCCTGAAAACCTCCTTGACACACCTGTAACCTATGAGGACATAGTCAAGACGGGAGCCATTGTCGGTTCCGGTGGAATGGTTGTAATGGATGACTACAATTGCATGGTAAACGTAGCAAAGTTTTTCCTTGAGTTTACCGCAGATGAGTCATGCGGCAAATGTTCTCCCTGCAGGATAGGGACGAGGGTAATGCTTGACAAGCTGATTGCTATTACGGAAGGCCGGGGGCAAGAGGATGATATAGGACTCCTTGAGGACCTCGCAGGCGATATCATAAAGACATCGCTGTGCGGACTCGGTCAGACAGCGCCAAATCCGGTACTCACCACAATACGGTATTTCAAGAACGAATACGAATCACATATACATCAGAAATGGTGTAAGGCAGGGGTCTGCAGGGAGCTCTCAACCTTCTACATAGATGCGGATGCATGTAAAGGCTGCGGCGTCTGTGCAAGGGCATGCCCCCAGGATGCGATAACCGGAGAGAAGAAAAAGCCCTACCTGATCAACCAGGCCCTCTGTATCAAATGCAGGACCTGCTATGAAAAATGTAAATTTAATGCGGTTAAGGTAGGCCCCCGGGATATGTTTAAGGGGGAGGAGATGCAGGTGACGGTTGAGGGGAAAGAATAAAGTTGCAGGTTGGGAATCCGTATTTAAAACTTTGCACAGGAGGTCTTGATTAGATGATAGAACTGACGATTAACGGCAAGGAACTCCAGGCCCAAAAAGGCGTGACAATACTGGATGTGGCAAGGGAGAACAACATATACATACCCCATCTATGCTGGGACAGAAGGCTGAAGCCTTACGGCGGGTGCAGACTCTGCCTCGTAGAGGTTGAGGGGCAGAGAAAACTGATGGCATCATGCTCCTCACCTGCTGAAAACGGGATGGTCGTGCATACCGACACCCCGGCTCTGCAAAAGGCAAGGAAAACGGTACTCGAACTCCTGCTCGTCCACCATCCCCTTGACTGCCCGATATGTGACAAGGCCGGTGAGTGCAGCCTCCAGGACCTTGCATATAAATACGGCCCTTCACAGAGCCGGTTCTACGGTGAAAGGAAACACGATCCAGAGGCAACAAGCCCCCTGATTGACCGTAATCCCAACAGGTGCATACTTTGCGGCCGCTGCGTAAGGGTCTGCTGGGAACACCAGGGCGTTGGGGCAATAAACCTGATCGGCCGTGGTTTCAAGACAAAGATAAGCCCTGCATTTGAAGAGACCCTTGACTGTGAATTCTGCGGTCAGTGCATTGATACCTGTCCTGTTGGCGCGCTGGGGGCAAAGCCTTATAAATACAGGGCAAGGGCGTGGTTCCTTGAAAGCCGCGACAGTATATGTCCTTACTGCGGAGTCGGCTGTACACTCACCCTTGATCTGAGGGAAGGAAAAATACTGAGGGTCAGAGGTGTTGAGGGCAAGGGGGTAAACAACGGTGACCTCTGCGGAAAGGGGAGGTTCGGCTTTGATTTCATTTATGGTGAGTCACGGCTGAAGACACCGCTTATCAAGACAGACGGTGAATTCAGGGAGGCTTCCTGGGAGGAGGCGCTTTATTATGTAGCTGAAAAACTGAAGACAGTAAAGGAAAAACACGGCCCGGAGGCCATAGGGGCAATCGGCTCACCAAGGACAACAATTGAAGACAATTACATGCTCCGGAAATTCATGCGTGAGGTGATAGGCACCGACAACCTGGACACCTCGGCAAGGCTCGGCTATGCCTGGGCGCTGAAAGGCATGGAAGAGACTTACGGGATAAAACTGAATCCAGTAAAGCTCGACTCCCCCATCGGCAAGGAGGTCATACTCGTCCTTGAATCAGACATCACCTCCACCCACCCCATCTTCGGACTAAAATTCCTCGAGGCAAAGCTTGGGGGTTCACGCCTGTTGATTGTTGAGCCGAGAAAGACAAAGCTTGCAAGACATGCATCAGCATGGTTGAGGATAAGGCCCGGAACCTCGACCGCCTTCCTTAACGGCCTGATCAACTATGCACTGGCCGGAGGGGTTCATCTGAAGAAGGATATCACCATAGAGGGTCTTGATGAACTTCAGGAAGCGGTAAAGGACTTTACTCCCCAAAAAGTGTCGGAGATAACAGGCATAAAAGAAGAGGAATTTACAGAAACGGCAAGGGAGTTTACCATGGCGGAGAGCCGCCTCCTGGCCATGACTGTAGCAGCAGCAGAGAATCAGAAGGGTATCGAGACAGTAAGGGCTGCAGCCAATCTCCTCATGCTCCTTGGAGAGGGCCCCGAGGCATTACAGATACCGGCTGATTACTCAAACACATACGGCGCCTGGCTCATGGGTGTAAGACCGCTGAGCTATGGCAAGGACTTATATGAAATGCTTTACAATCCCGGCACTGTAAAGGCGCTCTACCTCATGGGTGAGGACCCCCTTGTCACCATGCCTGATGCAGACCGTATTGAAGAGACGATTAAAGGCCTCGACCTCCTGATAGTGCAGGACATAAGGATTTCCGAGACGGCAAAACTCGCTGATGTAATCCTGCCAGCTGCAAGCTGGGCAGAGAAAGAAGGCACATTTATCAACTCGGAGGGACTGCCCCAGCCTGTACCAAAGGTGGTTGCAGCCACAGGGGATTCCATAGCTGACTGGATGATACTGCGCAACCTTGCAAGACTCATGAGACATGACCTTGGAAGCATGGACCTTAAAACCCTGCAGGACGAGATAAGCAAAATGCCGGTTGATACAGGCACACAAAAATGGAGATTCGCCAGCCCTGAATGGGAACTCAGGGAAAAACCCGATGCGGAGCACCCTATTGTCCTGGTGACAGGCAATATCATGCAGCACTCAGGGGCACTCTCTGTTATGTCAAAGAATCTCAGCCATGTACTTTCTGATGCCTTTGTGCAGATAAGCCCTGAGGATGCTGAAAAGTTCGGTGTTGAGGACGGTGAGTTCATCAGGATAATATCAAGGAGGGATTCGGTATATATAAAGGCACGAATCTCTGATGAAGTACCCGGGGGGATGCTCTTTGTTCCTGTACACTTTGCCTATGCAAGGGTAAATGCCCTGACATTTGCGTCCCCGGAGGGCTCAGC
>BTTF01000018.1:0-29037 GCA_036244995.1 bacterium
TTAATGATTGACGATTTTCATAAAATGAATAATATCATTTTATTATATAGCTTCAATCATCAACCTGAAACTCTTCACAACAGAGAGAACAATCGAGTTCTCAATAGTCAATAGTCAATAGTCAATCCTGTTAATCGTTAATCGCCTCAGCTCCGCCGACTATATCCATGAGTTCCCTGGTAATAGTTGCCTGACGCGCCTTATTATACTCAAGGGTCAATCTATCGATCATATCTTCTGCACTCTGTGTGGCATTTTCCATAGCCGTCATCCTTGCCGCCTCTTCTGAAACCCGGGATTCCAGCATGGTTCTGTAAAGCTGAATCTCAACGCTCTTTGGCAGCAACCTGTTAAATATCTCTGCCTCGGAAGGTTCAAAGAGAAAGTCCTTCATCTCATCTTCCTCTTCATGCTCCACCTCACCTAAAGGTAGAAGGCGCAGTTTAGTAACCTTCTGGGAAGCAACAGACTTGAATTCGTTGTATACAAGATACAACTCATCAAAAGTCTCATTAATATACTTGTCCATTAAAACAACTGCAATTTCCTGAGCTGATGTATATGATATCTTTCCGGAAAGTCCGGTCCACGCCTGCCTTACCGGAATATTTCTACGTTTAAAATAATCCCCGGCCTTTCTGCCAAGAGTGCTTATACTTGTTTCAAAACCCTCATTTTCAAGGTCTTTGACAAGTCTCAACCCTGCCTTTAAGACATTGGTATTAAAGGCGCCACACAAACCCTTGTCACTTGTAAGTGTTAAAACCTCCACAGTTTTTCTCGGCCTTATCCTAAGAAGAGGATGCCTGTCCTGCTCTCCCGGCTGTGCAAGTGACAGCAGAACCTCCCTCATCTTGTCCGAATAGGGTCTCAGCGCAAACATCCGCTCCTGCGCCCTCCTGAGCTTGGCGGCAGAGACCATCTTCATCGCCCTCGTTATCTTGGACGTACTCTTGATGGAGGTTATTCTTCTTTTTATATCTCTTAAGGTTGCCATTTCTCTCCCCTTAATTTGGTTTCATGTATCTGCAACCAATAAACTAATTACGGTTGAAACGTTGATTTAAAGGCTGATATTGCCTCATTAATTTTATTCTTGAGCTCATCATCGAGGGCTTTTTTAGTCATTATCTCCTCTTTTATTTCAGGCTTTTGACTCCTGAAAAAACTGAGAAGCCCCTGCTCAAAGCTACCTATAGCCTCAACCGGAAGGTCATCAAGGAAACCCTGCGTCCCCGCATAAAGCACTATTATCTGCTCATCCATCGGCATGGGCTGATACTGGCCCTGCTTCAGCAGTTCCACCATCCTCTTCCCACGCTCTATCTGCATGAGCGTTGACTTGTCAAGGTCGGAACCGAACTGGGCAAAGGCTGCCAGTTCCCTGAACTGTGCGAGGTCCAGTCTCAGGGTTCCTGCAACCTGCTTCATCGCCTTTGTCTGTGCAGCGCCACCAACACGGCTGACTGAAAGACCGACATTGACGGCAGGTCTGATACCGGCGTAAAAAAGGTCCGGCTCAAGATATATCTGACCGTCTGTAATGGATATAACGTTGGTTGGAATATATGCCGAGACGTCACCTGCCTGTGTCTCGATTATTGGAAGGGCCGTCAGAGAACCTGCCCCAAGCTTGTCTGAAAGCTTTGCCGCCCTCTCAAGCAATCTTGAGTGCAGATAAAAGACATCTCCCGGGTATGCCTCACGTCCCGGCGGACGCCTCAGGAGAAGCGAGAGCTGCCTGTAAGCAGCAGCCTGCTTACTTAAGTCGTCATATATAATAAGCGCGTGTTTACCGTTATCCCTGAAGAATTCACCCATGGCACAACCCGCATAAGGGGCAATGTACTGCAGTGGCGCCGGCTCTGAAGCTGATGAATTAACAACGATTGTATTATCCATGGCTCCATTCTCTTCGAGCGTCTTGACTACCCTTGCAACTGATGCCCTCTTCTGACCGATTGCAACATAAATACAGAAAACACCACTGTCCTTCTGGTTGATAATAGCGTCTATTGCAATGGCTGTTTTTCCTGTCTGACGGTCACCGATTATAAGTTCCCTCTGCCCCTTGCCTATCGGAATCATTGCATCTATCGCCTTCAAACCCGTCTGCAAAGGCTCACCAACAGGCTGTCTGTCTACTATGCCGGGTGCAACAATATCGACTTTCATTGTATCTTTTGTATCAATCGGTCCCTTGCCGTCAATGGGCTGGCCAATGGCATTGACAACCCTGCCGAGCATCGCATCGCCAACAGGAACTTCCATGATCCTGCCGGTACGTTTTACGATATCTCCTTCCTTAATGAAGGTATCCTCTCCAAAAAGCACCGTACCAACCATGTCTTCCTCAAGGTTCAGAGCCATGCCAAAGACATTGTTCGGAAACTCCAGAAGCTCACTCGCCATGGCATTTTCCAGACCATAAACCCTGGCAATACCGTCACCAACACTCAAGACAGTCCCGATCTCGCTGACATCAACCTTTTTTTCAAAGTCGCTAATCTGCTTTTTTATCAGCTCGCTGATTTCTTCAACCTTGATTTCCATCATATCACCCCTTTAGTAACTCTTCTTTTAAAAGCCTGAGCTGACCCCTCAGACTACTGTCGTACATCGTACTGCCAACCTTCACTACAATACCACCAAGCAATTCCGGATCATAAAGATACTCAATATCAACATCCCTGCCTGTAAGTTTCCGCAGTGATGCTACAAGCCTGTCCTCATACTTCCCGTTAAACTTAAACGGTGTGATAACTGTGGCTTTCGCCTTTTTCTTTTTCTCAAAATAAATATTCTCAAAATGCCTGATGATATCCGGAAGGGCCGACACCGCCTTGTGCTGTGAGATAAAGACAAGAAACTTCCTTGTCTCCTCAGAAAAACCAAGCTTTTCAGAAAGACCCTCGATCGTCTTCCGTCTCTCTTCCTCTCCAAAAAGGGGACTCAGGAAAAAGTTTTTTATTTCCTTGCTTCCGCCCATGAGGTCATTGATAATATTCAACTCGGTAATGGCCCTTTCAGCCATATCCACACCTGTAGTATTAAAAAACATCTTTGCATATTTTTTTGCAAATTTCTTTTTTTTACCAGCCATCCTAACCCTCTAATCTCTTAAAAGACTCTTCAAGGAGCCTCAACTGTTCTTCTTCCGTGAGCCTTTCTCTAAGCCTCTTTTCTGCCAATTTCAGTGCCAGTCCCGAAGCCTCTGCCCTCAGAGATGCCTTGGCATTCTTCAGTTCCATCTCAATATTCGTCCTGGCCTGCTGTCTTATCTTCTCACCCATCTCTTTGCCCTGCCCGATCAGGTTATCATGCTCCGCCTGGCCGGATTGTTTTGCAGATTCAATTATCCTCTCTATCTCCTGATCTTTAAGTTTCAACTTTTCTTCCACTTCCCTAAGGGCCTTCTGTGCCAGCTCCTTTGCTTCTCTTGCCTCGATCAGTGACTTCTCTATCAATTCAGTCCTTTGTTTGAAATACGCCTTCATGGGTTTTGTGAGGAATTTCACGAGGATAAATAAAAGGATGGCAAAGTTGACTATCTTCCATAACCAACTCTGCCAGTCACTGCCGCCCTCACCCTCTCCTGCCGTGGCAAAGACTGTTGCTGCATAAGACAGTGAAAGGATAAAGACTATAACAAAACTGATAAGGGGGGAAACAAGTCTTTGAATCCTGATTTTTGATTTTTGAATTTTATTACTCACTTTCCTGTTCATACCTCATTAATTTATTAATTAATAAAAGTTTTTTATATTCATACAGTTGCATTTATACTTCTACTTCAACAAGCTTTTCAACAATCTCTTCCGAGAATCTTCTCACATCATCACCGAGGAGTTTGCGGACTTTTTCAGTCTCTCTTCTTATCTCGGCCTGGGCCACCTCTATCTCTTTCAAGGCTGCCTCCTGAGCCTGTGCAACTATTTCTTTCTGTTTCAGGAGCCCTTCCTGCCTCATGGAGTTATAGAAATCCTTTGCCTTCTCTCTTGCCTCAGACAGTTCCTTATTAAACCTGGATAGCCCCTCATCTTTCTTTTCGTTAAGCCTCTTCGCCTCCTCAATGGCGCCGTCTATGCTCTCCTTTCGCTCTTTAAAGAGATTGAGGAGTGGCCTGAAAAGCAGGATATTAAGCAGAAACAATAAAACAAGAAAGTTGGCTAACTGGACAAAAAACCATTTATTTAATTCAAGCATCTTCTCTCCAGGGGTTTAGGTTTTATATGGTTATGTGAAATTGTGGTGAACTTTATCACAGATATTTGTCCTTTGTCAAGAATATGGAGAAAAAAATTCTTATAGAATCAAAAGTTTTTTAAATTGCCCTGCTTTTACAATATGCTATAATGCTATAAGCAGCGCACGTTTTCTTTAAAAAAAATACGGCAAGGAGGGATTATGGCTTTTTGGGATAAGCTGAAAAAAGACATTAAAAAAGGCATTGATGAGGGATTACACGCATTCAAGGAAGGAACAACCGTTATCAAAAAAAGGGCTGGAACCCTGTCTGACGATGTTAAGAAAAAGGTAAAGGTATTTGAACTGAAGCAGAAGATTCAGGTTCAACTGACAGACCTTGGCGGAAGGGTTTACGAAGTCGCGTCCGATAAAAGAAGAAATCCCTTGACTAATGAAAAAGTTACCGCTATAGTTGAAAAGATTAAGAAGATAGAGGGTCAGATCGAAAAGCTTGAAGCCGGGACAGCAAAAAAAACGACCAGGAGAGCCAGGCCGGGGAAAAAGACCGTCAGAAAGACTACGAAAAAGGTAACTGCTAAAAAACCGGCCGGGAAGGCCGTTTCCGGAAAACGTTCTAAAAAGGTATAAGAACAGAATATCAGGAAAGGGGGAGGGACCAATACCCTCCCCGCCTTTCTCTAATCTTCCATTTTAATAGCTTCAGTCGGACAGACTTCAAGTGCCTCCTGACAGTCACAGGTATCACAGGCATCAGGATCCTTCACATGGGCCTTGCCGTCATCCTGCATCTCGAAAACATCAGGACATGTTGCCACACATGACTCGCATCCCTCACAGAGATCCCAATCAATTACAGGTTTCGCCATAACGAACAACCTCCTTTCTAAAGATATTCACCTGCCAGGCAGGTAAGTACATGCTCCATACCGGAGAAGTGCCTTTTCATAATTTCTTCATCAAATGCAGTATATAATACTGTATGGAATAATAGTATAATATTTCAAATAACAAATTGACAATGAAAGACAAAAAATCCATAAGGCATCTTAAATGAAAATAACCTTACCTGTAAAGGGAATGACCTGCGCCTCCTGTGTCAAGGCGGTGGAGAATGCCTTGGGCAAAGTCAAAGGGGTCACAGATGTATCGGTGAATTTTGCCTCTGAAAAGGCATCACTTACAGCAAGCGATGCCTTTTCGATTAAAAATTTGATGCAGGTCGTTAAGGATGAAGGATATGAGGTAGCAACTTCCAGTCTGGAATTCGCAATCAAGGGAATGACATGTGCTGCATGTGTGGCGGCAGTTGAGCGGGCATTAAAGAGACTCTATGGCGTGGTGAGCGTCAATGTCAACCTCGCATCCGGGAAGGCAGTTGTTGAGTATATTCCAACGCTCACCGGGTTTGAGGATTTCAAGAAGGCAGTAAAGGCAGAGGGATATGAGGCAGAGGCAATAACAGAGGAGTTCATAGACAGGGAAAAGGAGAGCCGGGAGAGGGAATACGGGAACCTCCTGCTAAGGTTCAGGGTCAGTGCCGTCATTTCAGCGCTGATTCTCCTCGGAAGTTTTACGAGCATACCCCTCCTGTCAAACTGGTACATCCTCTTCCTTCTTGCCACTGTAGTACAGTTCTGGGCAGGCATACGGTTTTACAAAGCTGCATGGGTGGCTATCAGGCATCTCTCAACAAATATGAACACCCTTATTGCCATGGGCACATCTGCAGCATACCTCTACAGCGTAACAGCGACCTTCTTCCCCGGAATATTTGAAACCGGCGGGCTGCGGGCACATATCTATTTTGATACCTCGTCGATAATAATCGCCCTTATACTCCTGGGACGACTCCTTGAGGCAAAGGCAAAGGGGAAAACCTCCGAGGCCATGAGAAAACTCATCGGGCTTCAGGCAAAGACAGCAAGGGTGGTACGAGACGGAAACGAGGCTGAAATACCAATAGAAGATGTATCGGCGGGCGATACGGTTATAGTGCGGCCCGGAGAAAGGATACCTGTGGACGGAATTGTAACAGACGGTTATTCCTCGATAGATGAATCCATGCTGACAGGCGAAAGTCTCCCTGTTGAAAAGGCCACAGGTGATACGGTCTTTGGCGGAACCATCAACAGGTTCGGCAGCTTTAAATTAAAGGCAACCAGGATCGGCAGTGAAACAGCGCTGGCACAGATAATCCGCCTGGTGGAAGAGGCACAGGGAAGCAAGGCCCCCATACAGAGGCTTGCCGACAGGATTGCCTCCATATTTGTACCCGTTGTAATCATAACAGCAACCATCACTTTTGTAATCTGGTATTTCCTTGGACCGGAGCCGGCATTTACAAGGGCCTTGATGAACTTTATTGCTGTTCTGATTATTGCCTGCCCCTGTGCCCTTGGACTTGCCACGCCTACCGCGATAATGGTGGGAACAGGAAAGGGCGCTGAAAAGGGTATCCTCATCAGGAATGCAGAGGCACTTGAGACAGCCCACAGGATACAGACCATCGGCCTGGACAAAACAGGCACTATAACAAGGGGAGAACCTGAACTGACTGATACTATAGGCACAGACGGCTCTGATAAAAAAGCCGTCCTGCAACTATCAGCATCGGCCGAGCAGGTCTCGGAACACCCTCTTGCCGAAGCCATTGTAAGAAAAGCCAGGGAACTCGGACTTGATTTAAGAGAACCTGAAAATTTCACGGCAATCCCCGGAGGGGGAATACGTGCAAGTATTGGAACCGACAATGTTTTTATCGGTAATGTTTCTCTACTTAAAAAAGAGGGAATCGATCTGTCGGAAGTCTCAGGGGTGGTTGAAAGACTCTCATCAGAGGGCAAGACAGCGGTACTTATATCAGTCAATAATGAGGTAAAGGGTGTCCTGGGAATAGCTGATTCAATAAAAGAGGGGTCGGTCGAGGCCATCTCGGAACTGAAAAAAATGGGAGTTGAGGTTGTCATGCTGACAGGAGATAATGAACGGACAGCTTCCCGTATTGCCGAGCTGGTTGGAATTGACAGATTCTTTGCAGAGGTCCTGCCGGAAGGAAAGGTCGAGGTTGTGAAAAAGCTGAAAGACGAGAACAAGATAGTTGCCATGGTAGGTGACGGGATTAATGATGCACCTGCACTTGCAGAGGCACATGTGGGGATAGCCATAGGAACAGGAACCGACATTGCTATGGAGGCATCGGATATAACCCTCATAAAGGGAGACCTCAGAAGCGTGGTTGAAGCCATTAAACTGAGCAAACTCACCCTCAGGACAATAAAACAGAACCTCTTCTGGGCATTTTTCTACAACGTTGTCGGAATCCCGATTGCAGCCGGGATTCTTTATCCCTTTGGAGGGCCGCTGCTGAACCCTGTATTTGCCTCTGCCGCCATGGCCTTCAGTTCAGTCTCTGTTGTAACCAATTCCCTGAGGCTGAGAAAAAAGAGACTCTGAAAAAAACGACTAAAAGGAAGGCGAGGTAACCTCGCCACTACTGTTATAATTGATAAGGGGGAAAAACCAAAAATTATGACTGTTGACCGTAACGATGGCAATGAAAAGATTCTCCTGGCCCATGGCAGTGGCGGCAAGGCAATGCATTCACTTATAAGGGATGTGCTTGGCCCGCTCATAGGGATAGAGGACTTCAACGACTCTGCTGTAGTTCCATTCGAGACAAAAGACGCGAATACGGGACCAATAAACGGAGGGCTCGTTTTCACTACAGACAGCTACGTTGTCTCACCGCTCTTCTTCCCGGGTGGAGACATCGGCTCCCTGTCTGTCAACGGCACCATTAATGACATCTCCATGACAGGGGCCACCACACTCTGTCTGTCCCTGAGCCTGATTATTGAGGAAGGCCTTTCAATGGATGCACTCCTGCAAATACTCGGCTCTATAAAGGAGGCATCAGAGACGGCAGGTGTCAGGATTGTTACCGGAGACACAAAGGTGGTTAACAAAGGGAAAGGTGACGGAATCTTCATCAACACCTCCGGTATCGGTTTGGTACGCAAAGGGATACGCCTCTCACCTAAAAATGTTATACCCGGCGATGTGATAATCCTGAGCGGCCCCATCGGCAATCACGGTGTGGCAGTTATGGCTGAACGCAACGGTCTTACCTTTGACCCGCCCGTCCTGAGCGATACGGCAGCCTTAAACGAACTGGTGGATATCATGCTTTCACATACACCGGAAATTCACGCCATGAGGGACCCCACCCGGGGGGGACTTGCAACAACCCTTAAAGAGATAGCCCTTGAGTCAGGTGTGTGTATAGAGATAGATGAGGAAACAATTCCTCTATCAGCCCGTGTCAGGGGCGCCTGTGAATTGCTGGGAATAGACCCCCTCTATGTGGCAAACGAGGGCGTGCTTGTTGCTTTTGCAGGCAAAAATGTGGCAAAATTATTACTAAACGAAATGAAGAAACACCCTCTCGGCAAAAACTCAGCGGTAATTGGAAGGACAACAGGGGGACCGAAGAGAACGGTCTTGCTTAAAACCCTGATCGGAGGAACCAGGATTGTGGATATGCTCCATGGCGAGCAACTACCACGGATATGCTAAAGAGCAGGAGTGGTATCTAAAATTCAGCAGGCCTTCTGCTCAACAAACGGGGAAGTTTACAGGTCGCATAGAATCAGGACAGCTTAAGCTTGCACAACCTGATATAAACCAATGTCAGAAAAAGTAGTGTTACGTTTTCAGGATGGTTCAACAATTAAAGGCAGACTCGGAGATTTCTCCGAAACTGCCAAAGAGTTCAGTATTGAAGAATATCCTTCCGGCAACCTCCTGACTGTCGGGATTGACCTGCTTAAGGCTATTTTTTTTGTGAGGTCTTTTGAGGGCAACCCCTCCTACAGGGAGATTAAACGCTACGGAATCTCGGGGGAAAAAGGCAGGAAGGTTTATGTCAGATTTAGAGACAAAGAGAGTCTCCTTGGTTATCTTGAAGGTGAGCTTCCATGGCAAAAAGGTTATTTCCTCTCAAAATCCGACAAAGACAAAACAGGGTTCTTTCTTGTTCCTGTTGATGAAGGGTGCAATAATATAAAGATTTTTGTGGTTGGCACCGCGATTGATGATATCACCCTTATATAGAATATTAATGATAAAGTTTATAGCATACGGAAAGGGGGCCGGGTTAAAGTTTCCTGTCCTCATTACAGGATTAACAATTCTAATGCTTTTTGCGGCATCTGCTTCTGCAAGTATACTCCTTGACAGGGTCGTGGCAGTCGTGGACAGAGACGTAATTACCTGGAGCGAGTTATACAAGGCCATGGAATTCGAACTGTCCGACAAACTTGCAGGGCTCTCTCCCAAAGAAAAAAAAGAGCAACTCAAGAGATACGAAAAGGACTTTCTCAATATGCTCATTGATACGAAGATCGAACTTAATGAGGCAAAGCGGTTGAATATAGGGGTATCCAAAAAGGATTTAACATCTGCAATTAACCGGATACGACTGAAGTACGGCCTCAGTGAAAAAGAGTTTCTTGAGGCACTGCGTAAAGAGGGCTTTACACCTCAGGAATATAAAAAAAAGGTGACAGAACAGATAATCCTCAGCAAACTGGTCAATCTCGAGGTAAGAAGCAAGATAATCGTCACAGAAGGGGAAATAGAGAAATACATTAAAACAAATGGCAATAATTTTGATTTATCCGAAGGCTACAGGCTCCGTCACATATTCTTTCCGGTCGGCACGGATAAAGAAAAATCAGAAGCCCGGGAAAAGGCAACAAAGGTTATAAAACTACTTGACAGTGGTGAATCCTTTGAAAGCGTTGCAAGAAAATTCTCCGAAGGTTCCGATGCTTCAAAGGGCGGTGACCTCGGGTTTATAAAGAAGACGGACCTTGCACCGGAATTTCTCAAGGTTGTAGAAGGGTTGAAGGTTGGAGAGTACAGCAAACCCTTCTGGTCAGGCAAGGGGTTTCATGTAATCATGCTTGAAGGAAAAAGACTGCCGGATTCGAAAGCAGTCCTTAAAAGAAAGGTACGCCGGATACTTATACAGGAAAAACTCAAAAAGTCTCTCAAAAACTACCTCCGTTCCCTCAGGAGCAGGGTATTTATTGAGGTAAAGCTCTGACCATATGAAGACTGCCCTCACCATAGCCGGCTCCGACCCGACATCCGGTGCAGGGGCACAGCTTGATATCAAGGTTTTTCACCGCATAGGAGTACACGGCCTCTCTGTACTTACATCAATTACAGCACAAAACACTATTGCCGTCAAATCCATTTATACTGTTGAATCCGACGCAGTAAGAGAGCAGCTCGAGGTACTGCTTGAAGATGTCGGGGTGGATGCAGTCAAGACAGGTATGCTTTATAGCAGTTCAATAGTGGAAGAGGTATCAGTGACACTTAAAAAATACGGGATGAAAAAGGTTGTGGTCGACCCTGTAATGGTATCCTCTTCAGGTATGCCCCTCGTTGAAGAGGGAACTGTTGAGAAGATGATGCAGGTTCTCTTTCCTTTAACCACCATTATAACCCCGAATATCTATGAGGCATCCCTCCTGAGCGGAATTAACATTGAGGGAATCGACTCATTATACGAGGCTGCCGGAAAGATCAAAGCCCTTGGGCCGGAAATAGTAATTATAACAGGAGGACATTTCTCCGCCACCGGTATTTCTCCTTCAAAGGACAAGACAGATGTGGTGATTGATCTCTACTATGACGGCATGGAGTTTCACCGGATCGAGTCGGAAAGACTTGCAGGAGAATACCATGGTACAGGCTGTGCTTTTACCTCTGCGCTAACCGCATACCTCGCACTTGGCAATTCAGCCCTTGAGGCATCAAGGAAGGCCAAGGAGTTTGTAGTTGATGCCCTCAAAAAGGCCTATCACATAGGCAGCGGCATGGGGATACCCGGGGTTTAACCGGAGGCATGGAGTGATGAGCAAGACAAAAACAGTTTATACATGCCAGGCCTGCGGCTATACATCACTGAAATGGCTTGGAAAATGCCCTGACTGTGCTGCCTGGAATACCTTTGTTGAAGAGGTTGCCGGCAGGAAATCAGGTGGTAACAAGGCCCTCCCGGCAACAAGCCCGACACCCCTGTCGGAGATTATTCTCAATACCGACAACCGGATATCAACACACATTGGCGAACTGGACAGGGTTCTCGGGGGCGGCGTAGTGGCGGGTTCAGTTGTACTTATCGGTGGTGACCCGGGGGTGGGCAAGTCAACCCTGATACTACAGGCAATGGCTCAACTGCTCAGGGACGGGACTGAAAAGTGCCTTTACATATCAGGGGAGGAATCCGCCTCACAGTTAAAACTGAGGGCATCAAGGCTTGGAATCGACTCCGACAACATCCTTGTCCTTTCCGAAACCTCGCTTGAGATGATTCTTGGGGTAGTAAAGGACATAAAGCCGGCTGTTGTGGTCATTGACTCCATACAAACGACCTACAGCGAGGAACTCCAATCAGCCCCCGGCACAGTGGGTCAGGTAAGGGAGTGCTCTGCAAGGTTGATGATCTTTGCCAAAAAACATAATATTCCGACCTTTATTATAGGCCATGTTACAAAAGAGGGAGCAATAGCAGGGCCAAGGGTACTTGAACATATCGTTGATACGGTCCTGTACTTTGAAGGAGACAGGTCACATTCATTCAGGATTCTGAGAACGGTCAAGAACCGTTTCGGTTCGACAAACGAGATAGGCGTGTTCGAGATGACCGATTCAGGCCTCATGGAGATAGAAAACCCCTCGGAGCTCTTCCTGAGGGAAAGGCCTGCCGATGCTGCCGGCTCCGTAGCCACTGCAACAATAGAGGGCACCAGACCACTGGTAGTCGAGATTCAGGCACTCGTCTCACCCACTACATTCGGTGTCCCCAGGAGGACATCCATCGGGGTTGACAGTCAAAGGGTCAACCTCCTTATAGCCGTCCTGGAAAAGATAGGCGGCCTGCACCTCGGGCTCACAGATATCTATGTAAATGTGGTTGGGGGTCTCAGGATAGCAGAGCCTGCAACCGACCTCCCCATCATCCTCTCCATAGCATCCTCCCTGCGTGAAATTCCCCTGCCCAACGACCTGTTTGTCTTCGGAGAGGTTGGACTTTCCGGAGAGATAAGGGCAGTAAATCAGGCTGAGCCCAGGCTTAACGAGGGCGGGAAAATAGGTTTTAAAAAGGCAATCATGCCTGAGAGCAACCTGAAAAGGCTCAAACACAATACAGGATTAGAGGTGACGGGGGTGAGTGATATACATGAGGCCATAGAGGCTGCCTTACATCAATAATTCCCGAATCCAGGAACCGGAGTCTTGATTCCTTATTTTTCAGATTTCAAACCAAGATCAACTGCTACGGTATCCATAATACTTCCATCAATCTTTTCTCTCTTCATTAAATAACCTTCAAGAAGAGCATTATCACAGATCGTGTTGATAAGTCTTGGAATTCCTCTCGAAAAATAATAGACCCTGGACAGAGCCTCATCAGTAAATATATCGTCAGAGCCAGCAACATGCAGCCTGTAACGGATGTAATCGATAGTGTTGTGTTCAGAAAGGGAATGAAGCCTGATTCTCATGGCGACCCTCTGTTGCAAAGGCTCATCCAGCGCAAGCACATCTTCAAGCTCGGGGAGGCCGAAAAAGACAAAGTTCGCCATCTTGCCATCAGCCATCTCCATATTCAGCAACCCTCTGAACTCCTCCATTATCTCTCCGGAATTCAACATCTGCACCTCATCAATCAAGACCACAGCCTTCCTTCCTGACTCGTTAATCTCCAGCAGCCGCCTGTATATCTGGCCGAGTACCTCCACTTTATCCTCTTTCACCTTTTCCACTCCAAACTGTATTGCAAACTTCTTGAGCAACCAGTCCGAGCTGACGGCAGAGTGAATCACCACAAGCAGGGTTGCCTCAAAGTGTTCCTCGTCAAGTTCCTCAAGCAATCTCCTTGCAAGTGTGGTCTTTCCTGTCCCGATATCCCCTATAACCACTGCAAGCCCTTTCTTGCTGTCCATCGCATATTTCAACTTGTTAAGGGCGTCGGCATGCTGGACACTGTTATAATAAAACTTGTTGTCCACAACATTTGAAAAGGGATGCTCTTTAAGCTTATAGTATCCAAGATAATCCATAATATATTATTTCTCAGAAGGTTTTGCCTCAAGACAATCAAGCTTTATATTATTATACTACACTCTGTCCGGTGCCAATTACAAGTATGAAATCCTGTCTTTCCCCTGTTTGAAGGTATCCTCAATTACTGCAGCCTCCGATTTATCAACACTCAACCTTTCTTTCAAGGCAGTTACCTTTTCGCCAATGTTTCTGAACTTCGAATCCCATCCGTAAATCTCGACATACAGCTCCAGGGCCTGTTCAATATCATCGTTTTTCTCATATGCCTCTGCGAGTTCAAACTTTGTACTCCAATAGCCCTCGTCCCTCTGTTCTATATTATTCAGCGCCTCCTTAAAGGCATCAATGGCAAGGGAATAGAGTGCCTTCTCCATAAAACAAAGCCCAAGCAAGCTTGCAGCCTGTACCCTTCTGTTCGGATCTTTCTTTGCAGTCTGAAATTCCTTTATGGCATCATCAATAAGCCCCATCTCCTTATAGGCTATACCGAGATTGTAATGAGTCTCCGAATCTTCCTCCTCAAGTTCCTCAGAAACCCCCCTTTTGAATTCCTCAAATATCTCAAGTACCTCGCTATCAAGTTTTGGCTCAGGCACATCCTCCTCAACAGGTTCTTCAGTAATGATTCCACCTGTGACAGGCCCTGTTTCAGATACAATATCAGGGGGTATATCTGCTGAAAAAGTCATGCTGTCATCTTCCGGCTTTGTTGAAGCAGGAGGCTCTACTGCAGAAAGCCTGTTTTTGATATCCGAGATCTTTGCCAAAATCTCCTCATTGTCGGGAAATGCCTCAAGTACCCGGATATATGCTGAAAGGGCTTCCTGATATAGACCCTGACGCAGATAAAACTCTGCCTCTGACAGGTCGTCTTTAAAATCCTCAATCGATGGTGTTCTTACCGAAGTCTCAAGTACTTCCGCCATCTCGGTCGCTGCCTTCGGTGATTCGGTCTCGTCTTCAAATCTTATAATCCCGGCTCCTTCAAACTCGGAATCCGGAGACGGTGGAACGCTAACTTCTTCTGTGGCGCTGGAGAGTTCCATGAGCCTTGGATCCTCCGGATCTACCTCAAATGCCTCTTTCAGTGCTTGCTCCCTATGTTCCAATCGTCCTTCTT
Source organism: bacterium (assembly GCA_036244995.1). Taxonomy (GTDB): domain Bacteria; phylum Nitrospirota; class Thermodesulfovibrionia; order Thermodesulfovibrionales; family JdFR-85; genus BMS3Bbin07. Next base: position 14,474 of record BTTF01000018.1, read on the forward strand.
TTTCATGTATCTTGGCAAGAATGAGACATTCAGTCACTACCCCCTCTTTATCATTCATCTCCAGATAGATATTTTTTAACCTTTTATGAACTTCTATATTTTCAGGCTCTTCAACCTTCAGTTTTTCCAGGATATCCACGGCCTCATCCATCAGGCCATATCTTAAAAAGATATCCACATCAACAAGCTTATCATCAGTTGCTTTTTCTTCTGAGTCGGATGGAAAAGCAATGCCAAGTTTCTCCTCCAGTTCCGCTATCCTGGAGAGTACGGCTTCAGAATCAGGCCTGAGCTTCTTCGCTTCAATGTAAGAGGTAAACGCATCCTCCAATGCCCCCTGTCCTGATTGTATCCCGGCAAGCGTCAAGAGTTCATCAAAGAGCTCATCCTCCTTACCGAGTTCATTGTAAACCTCGATAAGCTTTTCTGAACACTCAAGCGGGGCTATATCCCTGAAGTTCTCAAGAAATCCTGCAGACTCCTCATATAACCCTTTCTGAAGATAGTCATCCAGCACTATCTTGTAAGTACTCCAGGCAAGTTCTTTTTGACCCTCTTTAAAATAGATATCTCCAAGAAGCCTGCTCGTCTCAACGGCAACCTCGTCTCCTGACCCTTCCGGATAAGTAGAGAGAACTTTTAAAAGAATATCCTTTGCAGTGCCAAGGTCTCCTTCTTTCAGGAGCAGCTCTGAATAGAGGAGCTCTATTTGCATATTGTCGGGATACAACTCAATCCCCTTGGCAAGGAGTTCCCTTGCGTTTTCCATAAGCCCCTGAGAAATATAAAAATCAGCCAGGCGTTTATAGATAACTTCCTGCCGTGGATAGAGCTCAAACGACCTCTCATAATACTCCCTTGCCTTGGCTACATCACCCTTTTCGTCAGATATCCTTGCTACATCCAGATATTTTCTGGCTGCCTCTTCAATGTAGCCCTCTTTCTGAAGATATTCCGCAAGCTTTACCCTTAAGGAGAGGTTGGAAGGTGCAAGATTAATTATTCTTTCACATATAGGCAGGAGTTCATCCCTGATTCCATGTTTGATATAGGCATCAATAGAGGCGAGATAATATTTGATGGCATCAGTTATCAGACCCTTTTCCTCATTCAGCCTGCCAATAAAAAACAATGCCTTCGGGTCAAGGGAATCAATATTAAGAATCTTTTTATAGAGGGCCAGCGACTTGGTTATAAAGCCTTCATCTTTAAAATATTCAGCCGCCTTATGGAAGCATTCAATTGCCTGGGAACGGTTTCCGCTCTTAAGACAGAGATCTCCTATGGTATTATATATATTGCCATCCGGATTCTGGCTGACATACTCCTGCCATACCCAGATAGCCTTATCTATCTGACCTTTTGAGAGAAATTTCTGTGCTTCTCTGAACACCGCAGACTTATCTGTCATTTATCCTGCCGTTAACCATAATATTATTAAATTACACCCCTAATCATAGGGTATCAATAATTATCCTTATATGTCAATAAGACGGACATAATCTTGACAAAAAATCTTTTGAGTCCCTATACTTTTAAGAAGCGGGAAGGCATCCCCTAAAAGAACCCGGACCTGATATTCATGCATTTCAATGCCTCAAAAGGGATAACTGTGGACGAACAGCTTGAAGAACTTTATAATGAGGGCAACCGGCTATTTGAGGAAGGGAAATACTCTGAGGCAGAACCAATACTAAAAGAGGTTCTGACGAGAAGGCCTGAGTATGCAGATATACTGAATCACCTCGGGGTTATCTTCTACCTGAAGGGAGAACTGAACGAAGCGGTAGATTATCTTGAAAAAGCCCTGAAACTGAACCCGCGCTACACAGAGGCATCACTGAATCTGGCCATCACGTACAATGACCTTGGTGAATTCGAAAGAGCACAGGAGATATTCTCCATTGCAGCCCAGGTAGCCCATCCAACACCCGGAACACTCGATCCCTTTGTTGCCGGCAAACTTGCAAATGAACATTACAAGATCGGCAATATATACCTTGATTTCGGCATGAATGACGAGGCAATAGAAGAATACCGCAAGGCCCTGAAGCTCTCTCCAAAGCTTCCGGATGTACACACAAAACTCGGCATTGCCCTCAGGAACATGGACAGGTATGAAGAGGCGATAATACATTTCAATTCAGCCAAGGAGATCAATCCCGCTTACGGTCAGGCATGGGTACAGCTCGGCATCACTTACTACATGAAGGGCCTCACGGGTCTCGCAATTGAGGAATGGGAAAAGGCATTCGAGCAGAATCCGAAACTGGAAGAGGCAAAAAAATATCTCCACCTTATAAGAACAGAGGAAAAAAAGTAGACTTTATGGCTGCCGACGGCAAACGCCCGACAACCGTTGTTACAGACACACCCCTCCTGAGAATAAAGGACCTCAACATCTTCTTCAGAAAAAAAGAGACTCCCCTTGCGGCTGTCTCAAACCTCGAACTTGACATCAGGCCCGGGGAAACCTTTGGTCTTGCCGGTGAGAGCGGGTGCGGTAAAAGCATCACAGCACTGTCAATCATGGGTCTGCTTCCAGGCACTGCCTATGCCACAGGAAAGATACTTTTCAGTCTGCCGATGAGCGGCAAAGAAACGGATATCCTGAATCTTGATGAATCCACACTACGCTCTATAAGGGGAAAAGAGATGGGGATGGTCTTTCAGGAACCAATGACCTCCCTGAACCCTGTCTTTACTATTGGGTACCAGATATCGGAGGTCCTGACAACACATGAAGGGCTCTCAGGGAAAGCGGCAACCGGGAGGACAGTGGAACTACTTCGCCTCGTCCATATACCATCACCTGAACACAGGATAAAGGACTACCCGCACCAGCTCTCGGGGGGTATGCGTCAGAGGGTGATGATAGCAATGGCTGTAGCGTGCAATCCCTCCCTGCTGATAGCCGATGAGCCCACAACAGCCCTTGATGTAACGATTCAGGCGGAGATACTCAACCTTCTGTTTGATATCAAGGAGGAACGGGGAATGTCCATCCTGCTTATTACTCATGACCTTGCAATCATATCTGAAAATGCCGACAGGGTAGCCATCATGTATGCCGGCAGGATCGTGGAGATAGCTCCTGTTGACACACTTTTCCGGAAACCTGCCCATCCCTATACTCTTGGCCTGCTTCACTCCCTTCCGGTGGCAAGGGATATTCAGTTAAAGCCGATCCCGGGATCAGTCCCGGATCTGGACGAACTGCCCCCGGGCTGCAAGTTCTCAACACGGTGTACATACAGGACTGCGGTATGCGACCTCGAAGAGCCACCACTGCACAGGATCGAACAGAACCATCTCGTCAGATGTTTCAGGGTGGAGGATGTTATCCGGCAGGGTTAATATGGAAATACTAAGGACGGAAAATCTCAAAAAATACTACGAAATCAAGGCAGGCAGCTTTGGTAAGACAAAGACCTTAAAGGCCGTGGATGGAGTGAGCATATCCGTTGATTCGAACAGGGTCTTTGCTATTGTCGGTGAGAGCGGATGTGGAAAATCAACGTTTGCAAGACTCGTACTGCAACTGGTCAGGCCCACAGGGGGGGATGTCTTCTTCAGGGGGAATAATATCCACAAAGCCAGCGTCAGGGAACTAAAAAACTTCAGGAGGGCGGTCCAGGTGATTTTTCAGGACCCCTTTGCATCACTGAATCCAAGGATGAAGATATTGTCCATCCTGTCCGAACCACTGATTATCCACAATATCGCGCCCAAAAAAGAACTTAAGGACCGGATTGCAGGGCTTCTTGAAACCGTTGGACTAAAGCCCGAACACATGAACCGTTATCCCCATGAGTTCAGCGGGGGACAGAGGCAGAGGGTCTGTATAGCACGTGCACTGGCCCTGTCACCTGAGCTCATTGTGGCAGATGAGCCTTTATCTTCCCTTGACGTCTCCATACAGGCCCAGATAATCAACCTGCTCGGTGACCTTAAAAAGGAGAAAAAGCTATCGTTTATATTCATCAGTCACGACCTGAACGTGGTTTATTACTTTGCCGACGTGGTGGCAGTCATGTACCTGGGAAAAATCGTTGAAGAGGCGGATGCTGAAAAGATATTTCAGGACCCTCAGCACCCTTACACCGAGATGCTCCTGAATGCCATACCCAGGGTAAGGGTTACACAAGAGGAGATAACGGAAAAGAAACAGGACAAATTCGTAAAAACCTGTAACAGCATTCCTGAAATGGCCGAATTACCTTCAGGCTGTCTCTTCTATCCAAGATGTCCGAAAAAAGTATCATCATGCAGCAAGGAGACACCTGAACTGAGAGATACAGGGGACAGAAAAATCGCCTGTCACCTTTGTTGATTTTACAGGTTAATCAACACAGAGACACTGAGGCACGGAGCAAGCATCTCTTTTTCTCCGTGCCTCTGTGCCTCAGTGGTTCAAGTCAGTCATTTTCAATGTCGCTTCCCTACCTTAGAATTGAGGCTTTTTATTGCTGAAGCCGGGTATAATATATAATGGAAAAGAGAGAAGAAACAGACATCAGACTGAATGAACTGAAGCGACATATCTTCTATGAGCTCCTCGACCTTACCGGAAGGGTCTTTGTTGTTGTCAGGAATGCTGAAAACGTGATTATCGGCAACAGGGGATTTCTCCCTGAAGAGGAGGAAAAGGGACTTATCCTGGTCTTCAACAAGGGAATGAAATTTACGTGGGATGACTATGGCATTGATGCCAGGCTCGTCTTTGGAACAAACCCCCAGCACTGTATTGTCCCGGCAGAACATATAATGGGGGTCTATTGTCCTGCGCTGAACTCACAATTTTTATGTCTGACGGATATAGGACCGGAAACCGCCGTTGCGTCAACCATCGGGGAGAAAAAGTCGTCAAAAGTTGTCAAGGTTGACTTCCGGAAGAAAAAGACCTGAAAGCGGCATCAAGACAATACTCTCGAGGCAACAGATATGCCGTGTCTCTCAGAAGAAATAGCGTTGATGTGTTGACCTGAGTATAAAGTTCCAGAGAGAATATTCCGTTGAGATAAGACCGCAAACGGGAATCCTGTAATTGCCCACAATCCTGTAAAACATCTTTGCAGCACCCGAATAGAAACTCAGGCTCAATAAACGCCTCTTAAAGGCTTCGGGACAAAAGCTCTGATAAAAGAGTATCTTGACCGCCGCCTTTTTGTATGCATTAATGGATACCTGTGTCTTTTCAGCCTCTTCTTTCAGGACGTCTATAACCCTTACAAGGTCTCCTGAGTCGTCAAGGTACTTTTCAGGATCAACAAAACCTGTCAGCATTTTTGAAAGGTACTCTATCTGCAGGAACTTTTCCCTTGTATCAATACTGGCCTCCTCGCAAACCTTTACGATGTAATACCTGAAAAACCTTTCCGGGTCTATCCTTTCCGTAACCTGTTTCATCTCGACCTCCTCTGATACTATATCGGAAGTTACAGGAGATTTCTTTAATCCCTGGTTTTATTATACAAGATTCCGGAGGAAGTTTCTATTGACTCCCTGACCATAATTTGACATTTCACAACATTTTTTAGTAGGCTTAAAAGTTCGGGGCGTAGCGCAGCCTGGTTAGCGCACCTGCCTTGGGAGCAGGGGGTCGGTGGTTCGAATCCACTCGCCCCGACCATTCTGAATTTAAACCGGAACAACAGATAGAAAAACCGATTTTATACTCAGACTCTTAAAAAGGCAATCAAATGCGCCTGTAGCTCAGCAGGAAAGAGCAACTGACTTCTAATCAGTGGGTCGGGGGTTCAAATCCTCCCAGGCGCACCACTATTAGCAAAATACAGGCTGCTTCTGATAAAATACAGTTAATCCTGATCTGAGAGTAATGGTCGTTTTATTATGGTGAGCGTAGCTCAATGGTTAGAGCACTGGACTGTGGCTCCAGCGGTTGTGGGTTCGAGTCCCATCGCTCACCCCATCATTTTATCCATTTCCTGACACGATTGCTGAAAACATTTAACAGGTCCCCGGAATTTTTCCTATTATGAACCTTGAAGATACCATAGTTGCCATCTCCACCCCTGCAGGTGAGGGCGGGATAGGTATAGTCAGATTAAGCGGAAAAGATGCAATAAATATTGCTTCCAGGATATTCTGCTCACCCAAGGGAAAATCGCCCGCAAAAACCCGCTCCCACACCATACTCTACGGGTATATCACCAATCCTGAAAACCTCACCCCTGTTGATGAAGTGCTGCTATCCGTTATGAGGGCACCGCATTCATATACCAGGGAAGATGTAGTGGAGATTAACTGCCATGGTGGGATGATAGCCTTGAGAAAGGTTCTTGAGCTGACTGCAAAAGAAGGTGCAAGGCTTGCAGAGCCGGGAGAATTCACCTTCAGGGCCTTTATGAACGGCAGGATAGACCTCTCCCAGGCAGAGGCAACAATCGACTTGATAAGGGCAAAGACAGACAGGAGCAGGAAACTCGCCATTGAACAACTCTCCGGGGTACTCTCTGAAAAGATAACCTCCACGAAAAACGCCATTGTGGGAATCTGTGCACATATTGAGGCATATATTGATTTCCCGGAAGAGGAGCTGGACCTGCAGACCAGGGCTGAACTGGGCAGGAAAACAGATGAGGTCATTCTGCAACTCCGCAAACTCTCTTCAACATACGATGAAGCCCGGTTCTTCCGGGAGGGCCTCTCTGTGGCGATTATCGGAAAACCGAACGTCGGGAAATCCTCCCTCCTCAATGCCCTCATTGAACGGGAGAGGGCGATTGTAACGGAACTTCCGGGTACGACAAGGGATGTCATTGAGGAGGGTCTGAACATAAACGGTCTGCCCTTACGGATAATGGATACAGCAGGCATCAGGGAGACCCACAACCTTGCTGAAAGCGAGGGGGTCAGAAGGAGCCTCCTGGCTATTGACGGTGCGGATTTAGTGCTGGCAATGTTTGATATAAACCTCCCGTTGAAAGCCGAAGACTTCAGCATTATTGAAAAAATCCGGGACAGAAAAAGCATTATTGTCCTTAACAAGGCAGACCTGCCCCATTCAGTCGGGGAAGACCTCTTTCCTGAAGACCTTCCCATGGTCAGGATATCGGCTAAAACAGGTGCGGGCATAGACGCTCTGAAGAGAGAGGTAGAGGCCCGGATATTTAAAAGCGGTGCATCTTCTGACGGGGTCATGATAACAAACCTGAGGCACAAACTGGCCCTTGACCATGCAACAAAATCCCTGTTAAGGGCATCCGGGGCCATAAAAAACAAAATGCCCTGCGAGATAACGGCCTTTGAACTGAGAGACGGTCTTGACAGGCTGGGAGAGATTGCCGGCGAGACTACAACAGAGGATATCCTGAACAGGATATTCAGTCAGTTCTGTATCGGAAAATAAGCCGGGCTATCAGTCGTACTGAACCTGCAAGCAGACTAACCTCTTCGTTCAGACGATCCCTCAGTAACAGCCGACGCCCCTTAAACCTAAATCACGGACAACTTCGAAAGGGCCTCTTTTATCTTCTCCTCAGGGTATTCATAATCGGTCAATTTGCCCGCAAGGTAGTCTGCATATGCCTGGAGGTCGAGATAGCCGTGGCCGCTGAGATTAAAGAGCAGGGTCTTCTCCTTCCCCTCCTCCTTGCAGAGCAACGCCTCGTCAATGGCAGCCCTTATGGCATGGGAGGTCTCGGGAGCAGGAATTATACCCTCTGTGCGGGAAAACAGCAACGCCGCCTCAAACACTGTTGTCTGTGGATATGCCTTTGCCTCTATCAACCCGTCGTGATAGAGCTGGCACAGCAGGGGTGCGTCCCCGTGATATCTGAGTCCGCCTGCATGTATGCCGGGAGGCATAAAATCATGTCCAAGGGTATACATCATTGAAAGCGGAGTCAGTCCGGCAGTGTCGCCAAAGTCATACCTGAACTCACCCTTTGTCAGCGTCGGGCATGATTCAGGCTCAACGGCCATTACTCTCAGCTCCTTTCCGTTTATCTTGTCCCGGAGAAAGGGAAAGCTCACACCGGCAAGGTTGCTCCCTCCGCCGCAGCATCCGATTATGATATCAGGATAGTCTCCTATGAGTTCAAACTGCCTCTTTGTTTCAAGCCCTATTACCGTCTGGTGCAGGAGCACATGGTTAAGCACCGAGCCGAGGGCATAATTCGTATCACTACGGCCTGATGCATCCTCAACCGCCTCTGATATGGCTATGCCGAGACTTCCCGGACTGTCCGGGTCTGCCTCAAGTATCTTCTTTCCTGACTGCGTAATATCTGTAGGACTTGCATGGACAGTGGCACCCCAGGTCTCCATCGCTATCCTTCTGTAAGGCTTCTGGTTATAACTCACCTTCACCATGTAAACAGTAACGTCCACACCAAAGAGGCTTCCTGCTAACGCCATTGCAGAGCCCCACTGACCGGCACCTGTCTCTGTGGCAATCCTCTTTATGCCGGCCTCCCTGTTGTAGTATGCCTGGGGTATGGACGTATTGGGTTTATGACTGCCGGCAGGGCTTACCCCTTCATATTTGTAATATATCTTTGCAGGCGTGCCGAGTGCCTCTTCGAGCCTGCGGGCCCTGTACAGCGGACTCGGCCTCCAGAGGGCGTAGGCATTCATAACCTCTTCCGGTATATCTATCCACCTCTCTGTTGACACTTCCTGTTCAATAAGTGACATGGGAAAGATCGCAGCAAGGTCATCAGGACCAATGGGCTGTTTTGTAGCCGGATGCAGCGGCGGAACTGGAAGGTTCGGCATGTCCGCCATGATGTTGTACCACTTGGAAGGGATCTCGTTGTCTGGCAACACAATCTTTGTGTCTCTCATAACACCTCCATCAAAAAGGGTTTATATTCTTCCATTATACACTCTTCTCCGGAAAAGCTTCCTGATTTTTGGCATAGGATAGACTGCCTGCTTACAGCTCTTTGAGCACAGACTTTCTCACCATGCTGCGTCTATCTGAAGAAGTGCCCGTGTGTCAAACTCTCTGTCTGATGTCAGGGCAATCTGGGAGCCCACGCCAAGAAATATCTCTGGTTTCAACTTAAACTTCAAGGCAGGCAACAGATAAAATATTGTTTCATCCTCCGTTAACTCTCCTGACACTTCAATTATCGGAAACATGGAGTCAGTGGCCTTGAATATCCCGGAAAGTCCAAGCTCCACCATCTTCATCTCAGGCATATAGTGAACATTGCCGTCAAAAATTGCAATGTCTTTAAAAACCTTGCGCCCGGCTACTCCAAAAGCCCCGACAATATCATCCTGACCCTCCGCAATAGTTCCCGAGGGAATCAGTGCGCCTCCGAATACAGAGACACCACTCTCCGCTTCAGCATCCTGAAGAACCGCATACATCAGCATAACGTCAGTGCGCGAGCTTTGCTTGATTGCGTTATTACGAACGTGCAGACCTAAACGATTGTAAATACCGGCTTCAAGATGAAATCCATAATCACCGGTCGAATCCTCACCACTATAACCCTGGCGATAGCCTGTTATTCTCGCAGACACCATACCGGGCATATCCGGAATACCCATATGGTTAAAAAACGGATGAGGAAATCCTGATGCCATCTCCGTACCCCCATCCTTCCCCATCACCATACCACCCTCATCCATACGAGCCCGTTGTGAGCCAAACTCCCCTTCTCCCGTTTGGGCATACGCACAACTTACGGTTAAAGCGATTACAGCCACGGTAAAAACAGCATTTACAAAAAACATTCTCCTCATAAAATCCCTCCTTTTGAAAAAAACATATATGAGACCATGGACACCCTCTTTGAAAGGGGCAGGAATAAAATACTACCATGTTTTTAAAACCTTTGTCCCGGAAACGGGGATTTCTGTCTTCATGCAGTTGCCCGACGAACGATAATTCAGGGATCAGGTCTCAACATTCAACATTTGACAGCAAGCGAACCTCGGTTGTCACTTGAAAATGCAGTTAATAACAGCAGGAAACATGAATAAAAACGACTAAGTGTGGTAACGATAACAGGAAATGTTTAATGTTGAGACCTGACCCCTATTCTTCTTCCGTATAAAGTCGAACAGTTGTCTTTTTCTGTCATTCCGGCTTGTCCGGAATCGTTCTATAATAAGGATTCCCGACTCGCTCCACTTGCGGGAATGACAAATAACTGCACTTTATACACAGACTCTTGTTAGTCTGTTATCCAGTAAATCCAGTAAATCCTGTCTAAGAAAAGAAAATCAGTTATCCTGTCCTCTCCTGTCCTGAAGGTTTGTAATCTTGTTTGCCCGCTTGTTAGTCTGTTATCCAGTAAATCCTGTAAATCCTGTCCAGGAAAAGAAAATCAGTTGTCCAGCCCGCTTAAAACTCTTGACCACACCACCGCAAATATCATATACTTTTAGACGTAACATGAGGGGGGCATGTCACCATTTCTGCAATTACATAACCCCTTGAAAGAATTCATTAAATTTAAGCCCAACAGGTGCGCTGGGGTCGGCGGTAGCATGTTTTTTTTGCCAGCCAGCTTGCTCGCCTGCCTATCAGCAGAGAATATGTCAATGATCAAGAAGTAATTTCGAACCAATCGAGAGGCTAAAAGGAAGTCTTTTCTAAAGCCAGGAATTAATCTGCGTCAATCTGCAAAAATCTGTGATTTCTGATTTCCTGCTTTTCCGTGAAGAGTATATCGGTGATTACGAATTTGAACTGATTAAGGGTTTGTTATTAATGTCTAAAAAGGAAGTTGAATATACGATACGAATTGGACTCACTGACAGATACAGGCATTTGCATATTAAACAAAGAGAAAAGATAGTATTTTTCAGAATTCAATATGAGACAAAGATTAAGGATATATGGTATCCTGTTGTTAGGTATGATACTTCTCATGGTTTTGCACATAGAGATTTACTCAATAGTAAGGGACAAGTAAAGAAAACCCCGCTGTTTAATCAAGATTTTAATGATGCTTTAACCTTTGCTGAGAGTGATCTGAAAACTAATTGGGAATATTATAAAGAGAGATTTTTGGAGGAAGAAGATGGATAAAGAGAAAGAAATGGTAGAACGCAATATCGAACTTAGCGCAGAATTTAGTCGTTATATATTTGATCATCCAGAAATGGAAGAAAAGATTCCTATTGATACTGAGATTATCCTTTTACCCGGGTTTGACAAAGAATTGAAGGAATATAACCTTAGATTAGGAAAGGATATGGAATCTAAGGGAGAGAAAGTAGTATATATATTAATAAAGGATATGCGACCTAAAGCCCTGTCAAGAATTGAGAAAATTGAATTGGCATCTGCAGTTTGAAAGCCTGCCAACCTCGGTCTTAATACGATTTTCTAAACGCTATGCTATTACTCTCTGCTCAAACAAACCAAATAACCTATAGAAACTAAAAGGCTTTTATCGCCAGAATTTATCTGCATTCATCTGCGCAAATGCGACTTGAAACTGCGGCTTGCCAGCTGAGAACATGTCAAATGGATGCATTTTTAAAGGTAACGCTCTGCGAATAAAACTCTTGACCACACCACCGCAAATATCATATACTCTAAATCGTACATGAGGGGGGCATGTTACAATTCCTGCAAATATGTAACCCCTTGAAAGAATTCATTAAAATCAAGCCCAACCACGGTCGGGATGGGCGATAGCCCGTCCATTTACCAATTTGCAGGACAAAAGAGAGAAAAGAATTGTTGTTTAATCCGTTATCCTGAAACATCCTGTCAAAGAGAAAGACAATTATCCTGCCCGCCTGCCAGTTTGATAGTCTGTTAATCAGTTGTCCTGTAAATCCTGTCCATCCTGTCTAAAAGAAAACTCTTGTGTCCTTGCAGCCATAATCCAGATCTGAGCCCATCTGCGAAAATCTGCGGCTCGTTTGCCAGCTTGCTATTTTATATTGTATTATAAAACAAGCGTCATCTGGAGGCCAAAATGAAATTTAAAGTGGTCATAATGTATGATCCGGAATATGATGGATATGTTGTTGATGTTCCCGAACTCGTCGGCTGCATGAGTCAGGGTAAGACAATAGATGATGCATTAAAGAACATTAAGGATGCAATCAGGGGCTGGTTGGAGGTGGAAAAGAAACACGGAAGACCTGACCTGCAGGAAGAAAGGGAAGTTTTTCTTGGAGAGGTTACTGTATAGGTGGGAAGACTTTCAAATATTTCCGGGAAGGATGCTGTAAAAATTTTCCAGAATTTTGGCTATATATTGGACCATCAGACAGGAAGCCACATGATACTCTATCATGAATCACGGTCTACCCTGCCGGTTCCCGATCATAAAGAATTAGCACCTGGATTATTAAGAGGCCTGATAAGAAAAAGCGGCTTAACAGTAGATGTTTTTTTAAAAGCAAGATAGTCTGTCAGTTAACAACCTGCCCGCCTGTTAATCAGTTATCCAGTAAATCCAGTAAATCCAGTCTAAGAAAAGAAAATCAGTTATCCTGTCCTCCTGTTCTGAAGGTTTGTAATCTTGCCTGTTAGCCTGCCAGCTTGCCCGCCTGTTAATCAGTTATCCAGTAAATCCAGTAAATCCTGTCTAAGAAAAGAAAATCAGTTATCCTGTCCTTCTGTTCTGAAGGTTTGTAATCTTGCCTGTTAGCCTGCCAGCTTGCCCACCTGTACAGCCTGTTATGGTAAAATTAAGCATATATGATAAAAGGAGGTTTTAAGGGATGGGTGATACAACTTTAAATAAACTGATAGAAGATTTCAGCCATCTGAAACTTGATGACAAAGAGTATGCGGTTGAAATTATAAAGAAACAACTTATCGAAGCTAAAAGAGATTCCATGGCAAAGAGGGCTAAGGAGGTAAGGGCCAATCTGAAAAAGGGCATGATTAAAAAGGGGACTGTTAAAGAATTATATATGGATTTAGAGAGTGATTAAAATAACATGGGATCATGGTTTTAAGAGAGCTTACAAAAAGAGGGTAAAGAACGATCAGGAACTTAGAAAGAGATTTTGGGATGCTATGGAGTTGTTTTCAACAGAACCTTTTAATTCACGTTTAAGAACCCATAAATTAACCGGAAGACTTGAAGGCCTTTGGGCATTTAGTGTTGCTTATGATTGCCGTGTTGTTTTTGAATTCCTGAGCAGGAATGAGGTTTATTGGTAGATATTGGGACTCATGAAGAAGTGTATTAAACTGCTGTAGCCACTGAGAGCGTCTACAGCCGTGAATCATCCTGTCCAGGAGAAAGAAAAGAGGATAAAATCTTCAAGACCTTCTCAGGCAGGATTAACAGGATAAAGGAAGGATAAATCTCAACAAGATCAACCACCCGACTAAAGACTTTATGTTATAATTAAGCAATAATCAGGAACCTTATTGTTCAAAACAACATTACACTCTCTGGGGGCATTCAATGGGGACCATCACAATTAAAAAGAGTGACGACATTACAAAAATAAGACGAAAAATACAAAGAAATCTTAAAAGTGTGAAAACACTTAACACCTCTAAGTATATCGGCAAGCTGAAATTAAAAGAAGAACCATTATCTTACCAGAGGCGGGTCAGAAAAGAGTGGAATGAATATACTGATTGATACAAATATTGTACTTTATCTGTTTGAAGGTGATTCCCGTATTGCAGAGTTATTGGATGGCCAGGTAATTCATATATCGTTTGTTACCGAATTGGAACTTTTAGGATATCCAGGACTAAACAGGAAAGAAAAGAAACTAATTCTTGATTTTCTTGAGGACTCAGTGATTATTGATATAAATAAACGTATCAAGGACTATACCATAGAATTTCTGAAAAGTTATAAACTGAAAATTCCCGATGGGATCATAGCAGCAACCTCTGCTTATCTTGGTATTCCCCTTATGAGTGCAGATACTGATTTTGTATCAGTGAAAGAAATTGATTTCATTGCGTATAATCAGAGTTAATTTAAGAATCAACCCTGTTTTTTAATCAGTCATCCTGTATAAGAAAAGGAAGAAAAGAGGGACAAAATGCTGAAATACCATTCAGACAGGATTAACAGGATAAAGGAAGGATAAATATCCAGCAGTTAAATTTTTTATCCAGTAAATCCAGTAAATCCTGTCCAAGAAAAGAAAATCAGTTATCCTGCCCGCCTGCTCTGAAGGTTTGTAATCTTGCCTGCCAGCCTGCCAGCTTGATAGCCTGCCCGCTTGCCCGCTTAAAACTCTTGACCACATCACTGCAAATATCATATACTTTTAACGTAACATGAGGGGGGCATGTCACAATTCCTACAATTATGTAACCCCCTGAAAAAACTCACTAAACTCGAAGAATTACAAAAAGAGTATCAATAATACATAGGATTCGTCAAGATATGGAGGTGAACATAGATGGGCATATCTCTTAATTTACCCGAAATGAGCATAAAAGAAGATGAAGTGAAATTGTTGCTTGCGATAAAGCTTCTTGAAGATGGTATAGTCTCTTTGGGAAAGGCTGCCGAAATAGCAGGTTATACTGAGAAGGCTTTTGTGGAAATCCTTCTACACAAAGGCATTTCAGCGATAAAATATATAGGGCTTGACCTTGATAAAGAATTAAGAAATGCCTGAAAAAGCTA
>BTTF01000019.1:0-28031 GCA_036244995.1 bacterium
AGTCAAAGGGCGTGGTTGTAAGGCTTTGACTTTTCCGGAAAGTAATTATTCAGAATAATACAAGAAAAAAACACCCCTCTGGAGGAAAGAATGAATATTGATGAACTCTGTATTAACACCATCCGCTTTCTTGCGGTGGATGCGGTTGAGAAGGCACAGTCCGGTCATCCGGGCATGCCAATGGGTGATGCTGCAATGGCATACGTTCTATGGAGCAAGGCCCTCAGGCATAATCCGAAAAACCCCCTGTGGCCGAACAGGGACAGGTTTGTACTTTCGGCAGGACATGGTTCCATGCTCCTTTACAGTCTCCTCTACCTGAGTGGTTATCCCCTTGGGCTTAAGGATATAAAAAACTTCCGCCAGTGGGGAAGCAAGACACCCGGTCACCCCGAGTATGACCCGAAGACCGGAATAGAGACAACCACCGGTCCGCTTGGCCAGGGCTTTGCCACCGGTGTCGGCATGGCAATTGCCGAAAGATATCTGCAGGAATACTTTAATAAACCGGGATTCCCGATTGTTGACTACAATATCTACTCGATCTGCAGTGACGGCGATCTCATGGAGGGAGTCTCCTCAGAGGCGGCCTCACTTGCAGGACACCTGAAACTGGGAAAACTCGTCTATCTATACTCGGACAACAGGATTACCATTGAGGGCTCTACAGACCTCTCCTTTTCTGAAAATGTGGCAGCCCGCTTCAAGGCCTACGGCTGGCACGTCCAGCGGGTTGACGGCAATGACCTGAAAGGGGTTGAAAAGGCACTCCGTGAGGCAAAAAAAGAAAAAGACAAGCCGTCTCTCATCATTGCAAGGACGCATATCGCATTCGGAAGCCCCAACAAGGAGGGCACTTCAGAATCGCACGGCTCCCCGCTTGGAAAGGAAGAGGTAAGGCTGACAAGGATGAATGCCGACTGGCCTCTGAGCCCAAAATTCATGGTTCCGCAAGAGGCCCTGAAACACATGCGAAAGGCCGTTGACAGAGGGAAAAAAGCTGAGGGCAAATGGAAGAACCGCTTAAAGGTCTACAGGAAAAAATATCCCGCGCTTTATATAAAGTGGAGGGAATTCAATAATGGAATTCTCCCTGACGGATGGGATGAAGGATTGCCTGAATTTAATCCCGAAGACGGAGCAGTTGCCACGCGTTCTGCATCAGGAAAAGTGCTCAATGCACTCGCCGACAGAATGCATAATATCATCGGTGGTTCTGCAGACCTTGCACCCTCCAATAATACATACCTGAAAAAATATGCTGATTTCGGGATAAAGAAAGGCGGCAGAAACCTGCACTTCGGCGTAAGGGAACACGCCATGGCAGCAGCCTTGAATGGAATGGCCCTTTCAGGACGCATCATTCCCTATGGCGGGACATTCCTGGTATTTTCAGATTACATGAAGCCTGCAATAAGACTCGCCGCCATGATGAAACTGCATGTCATCTACGTCTTCACCCACGACTCCATCGGCCTTGGAGAAGACGGCCCGACTCATCAACCGATAGAACATCTTGCCTCACTGAGGTCGATCCCGAACCTTATAGAGATACGTCCCGCTGATGCCAACGAGGCAAGGGAGGCCTGGAAAACAGCCCTCCGGCACAGAGGAGGCCCTGTAGCCCTTATACTTACAAGGCAGAAACTGCCTGTAATAGACAGGAACATATATGCCCCTGCAGAGGGAACAGGCAGGGGAGGATATATCATTGCGGATACAAGAGGCACACCGGAGCTGATCCTTCTGGCCTCCGGCTCAGAGGTGCATCTCGCCCTCTCAGTCAGGGAGAAGCTTAAGGAAGAAGGGAAAAAGGTGAGGGTCGTTAATATGGCATCCCTTAAACTCTTTGACAAACAGCCCAATAAATACAGGGAACGCGTATTGCCTTCAGGATGCGAGAAAAGGCTTGCAATAGAGGCCGGCTGCTCACTGAGCTGGCACAAATATGTTGGATTAAAGGGAGATATCCTCGGGATTGACAGGTTTGGTGCATCTGCACCTCACAATGTGTTGCTTGAAAAGTTTGGCTTCACAGTTGAAAATATCCTTGAAAGGGCCGGAAAACTCCTGAACTCAGGATAGCGCGTTGTCCTCATGATGCAGACTAAAGAACCTCATATTGTCCCTAAATACGTTATTTACGGATTCTTTCTCATTGGTCTGATTTCTGCTGTTGCCTTCAGGTCATTAATAGTATTTCAGCATTTAAATCCTCAATGGGTAAGACCTGTATGGTATACAGGTACGATAGGATACTGCTTTTTCTTCCTCTACCGGTATGGGATATCAAAGAAGAGGAAAAGGACGGTTGACGGGTTCCAGCTGATAGAGAAACTGAAATCCGATACCCCTCTGTCAGATGAGGACAGGAAGGTCATTCTGTACCTCCTCTCTTCCATCAAGGCCTCGCTTGAAGACATTAACTACGCTATCATATTCCTGCTATCCATAGCTGCAATTGTTGCTGATCTGATTCTCACTGCAATGAGATAAATAAAGACAAAACAGAAAGGGGCATGTGTGGAAGTTTCACCACTACATGCCCCCTGATTTATTCATTATAAACATGATATTTATATATTGATAGTTTCGTAAAAAGTCCCTTATTATCTCCCTGAACTTGTTTCAGGGTCTTATAATTTGAAACAGGATGAATTACAGTTACTTCTTCTTACCGCCGACAGTCTCTTTTAACCCCTTGCCGGCTTTAAATTTAGGTGCCTTTCTGGCGCGTATCTTTATGGTTTCCCCAGTCCTTGGATTCTTACCTTTTCTTGCCTTCTGTTTTACAACACTGAAGGTGCCAAAGCCGGCAATCGTGACCTTCTGACCCTTTTTGAGCGTTGATGTTATACTGCTGAGCATAGCATTCACTGCCTTTGCAGCCTCTGCCTTTGTGGTCTCCAGTGCAGTGGACACCTTCTCAATTAATTCGGATTTGTTCATAAATAAACCTCCTTATATTTTGATAATGCTACCATTCTACAGGATTTCTGCACATTAAGGCAAAACTTTTTTGATTTACGCAGGTTTGAAGGATGATATCGGAGGGAGATAACCATGAATAAGGGTAAGATTATGGTAGGCGATGGTGGTTTCGAACCACCGACCTCTGCCGTGTGAAGGCAGCGCTCTCCCACTGAGCTAATCGCCCAAAAGACTTTTTGCCACAGATTTACACAGATAAACACAGATACATATTTAAAGAAAGTATTTCAATGTCTCAAAAATCTGCGGACATCTGCGTATATCTGCGGCTGAAAAGTTACTGAAATTATATAGAAATCAGCGGCAGGCTGTCAAATCCAGACTACTTTACCGAAGTCCTTTATGCCTTCTACGATATGATTTGTCGTCCCCCTGTAGCCTGCTTTCAGCTCCGACTCAAGGCCGTAGTGTTTAAGGCATGTGCCGCAGGAAAATATCTCTACCCCCATGGATTCAATATCCCGTACAAGAGGAATTATCTCCTCGTTTATTGTGGTGAGTTTCACTCCGGCATTAAGAAAAAAAATCATGTCGGGCAGGTCGCGGGTCACCTTCATTGTCTCAAGAAAACCCTTCATAAGTATCTTTCCGATATCCTCGTCCTTGCCGAGTGTATCAGTGCCGATTATCATCAGGATACCTTTTTTGTCTTTTTCCTCTCCAGGCTCTTTCTCCTTGATCGCAGTCTCCCCAGGGGTAACATCGCATATATATCCCTTTGTAATTTTTACCGACCAGTATCCGTCTTTCTTCTCTGTCTCCGCATACATCCCGTTTTTTCCGGCAAACCTGCCAAGGTTGCTCACAGATGCCTCATTATCCACAAGCACCTCTACAGTTCCTTCCTCAATTGTATCAAGCGTCTCTTCCGCCATAACAACCGGTTTGGGGCATCCAAGTCCCCTGGCATCCACTGTCTTCATCAAGACCTCCCTTTTCTGCAAATACTATCAGCGTCCTGATTGTTTTGAAAACTCCCTAAGCAACTCTTCCGTCTTTTTCAGATATTCATCAAATGCCGACCAGTCTTCCTTTCTGAGGGCCTCACGTGCCTTTTCAAGACTCTCAAGCGCCTTCCTGCCGAGTTCCTGCTGCGAAAGCTCTGCTACAACCCTCTCCGGAATCTTCAACTCAGGCAATCCTGCCCCTCTGTCCGGGCTCAAAGACCGGCATGTCTCCCGGAAACGAGTATACTATAATCTTTCCATAATTATCTCCATCACTCCTTGATGGCATCCATGCTGCAAGGTTATCCCTTTTGGACGCTGTAAACGCTAACAAGAGTACAAACTCCCCTTCCTGATGTTTCTTTTTCACGATTTTGGACATATATAATCCCTTTAAAATTTTTTTGTCCCGGGTTTTTTGCCGGCTGAGTGGTTAGCTTTGCTGACAAATATGTCTCCCTGAAGAGTTGCCAGGTTAATGGTCAATACCTCTAATGAAACTTTTTGAGAAAAACTTGACAATTCAATCGCAATATAGTATATTAGTAGTTAAGCAGACACTTATAAGGAAGTGCATGTTATGAAAGAAGCAGCAGAACTATTTAAAATACTTTCGGTAGATAAAAGAATAGAGATCATTGAGCATCTCAAAAAAGGAGCTATGAGCGTTAATGCCCTGGCAGCGGCTTTAGGGATAACGCAGTCGGCTGTGTCACAACACTTGCGGGTACTCAAAGCTGCAGGTCTTGTGAAAGATAAAAGACAAGGGTATTGGATATATTACTCTTTAAACCGTGAGGGCCTGGAAGAATGCCGACAAAGACTTAATCGAATTTGTACCTGTGGATGTTCAGGTGGAAAAGCAAGCATGGGAAAAACACACAAAGTAAAAACAAAATAAGGATGTATTTTTTTATCCATATATATAAGTAACCACGCAATAACTTAAACAGAAAGGAGGTGATAACAATGGCAAAAGAAACAAAAAAACAGCTTGAAGAAAAGAAAATTCAAATCAAAAGCGGGACAAAAAGCTCATGTGGCTGTGGCTGCCTTCCGCCTGTAATGTCTATAAAGACAAAATAGGCACATCTTTGCTCAGGGGAAGCAGGTTGCTCAAAAAACAATCTGCTTCCCCAATTTATAAATAATCAATTAGAGTTGCATATGTTTCCAGGATGTGATAGAGTATAAGAAATTTTGGGGAAGGAACAAGTAGTTCGTTATGTGTTTAAAAACGAGACTATAATTTGGACAGTCGATTTAGGTGATGAGGCCCACCTTAACCGCTGTCTTGGCTGATAGCCTTTACGGAGAAGATTCCCGTTAGCGAACTCTTCGTAGAGGCTTTTTTTATTTTTGCGCAACGCTTTAAATCTCGAAAGCCTCAACAGGAGACTCAAGCATGACCTTCAGCAGTATCCTTTTCAGCAAGGACGCCTTTCAGGATGAAGCAACGGAACAGCCTGTCTTCTTCCCTGACCTGAACATGGATCAGGTAATAGATGCCATTACTGCATCCAGGCAGGAATACAACCTGAAACCGTTCTTTTACGCATCCCTCCGTGATATTGAAACCATCCGTTATCGCCAGGAAGTGATGCGTGACCTGGAAGACAAAACAGTGATGACGCATATCAAGGCATTTGCTGAAAGAATGAAAACTGTACGCCGCTACATGGCGATGGTGGAAAAACTGGACTTTGACAGCCACAGGAAAGGCTGGATTCCGGAAGCGGTGCTAATCTATTGTGACGCCGTGACAACCCTGGCACTTGACCTGGGGTGTGTAGACCTGAAATCGCGCGGTCTTTTGACATTCCGGGAATATGTGACAAACTACGTCCATTCACAAGAGTTCCAATCCCTTGCGACGGATGCGAAACAGGTCAAAAAAACACTGTCGGAGGTGAAATACTGTGTGATTATCCAGAGTAACAAATTCAAGGTGAAAAGGTATGAAGGGGAGATAGACTACAGCATCGATGTGGAAAAAACCTTCGAGAAATTCAAGCAGGGCACTGTAAAGGATTACATGGTTAAGTTACCAGACAGGACGGGTATGAATCATATAGAAGCGAAAATTCTCGAATTTGTTACCAGTCTCTATCCCGAGCCATTTGCCGCACTGGATCGGTTCTGCACCGATCATAACCGGTTTCCGGATGAGACCATCCAGTCTTTTGACCGGGAGATTCAATTTTACATCGCATATCTGGACTTTATCTCCGACCTCAAACGTAGCGGGTTGCCATTTTGTTATCCGACACTGAACCCCACAAACAGAGAAGGATACGTATATGATGGCTTCGACCTGGCATTGGCGCATGTCTTGCGTCATAGTGAGAAGTCAATAGTACTCAATGACTTTTTGCTGAAAGACCCGGAACGCATTATCGTAGTCACCGGGCCGAATCAGGGGGGCAAAACAACCTTCGCCCGAATGTTTGGGCAGTTGCATTATCTATCCAGTCTCGGCTGTCCCGTGCCCGGCAGTAAAGCACGGCTTTTTCTGTTCGATCAGATATTTACACATTTCGAGATGGAAGAAGATATCCGCAACCTGCGCGGGAAATTCGAGGATGACCTGATCCGCATTCATGACATTATCACACGCACCACACCTGACAGCATTCTTATCGTTAACGAGATTTTCGCCTCCACCACCCTGCAGGACGCTGTTTTCCTCAGCAAGGAAATTATGGCCCGGGTGATGGAACTGGATGCCCTGTGCGTATGGGTAACGTTCATCGATGAGTTGTCATCCATGAACGAGAAAACTGTCAGCATGGTAGCTACGGTCGTACCTGAAGACCCAGGCATACGCATCTTCAAAATTATCAGGAAGCCTGCCGATGGATTGGCTTATGCCCTCTCACTTGCCCAAAAACACCGCCTGACCAACGAGGAGATCAAGGAGCGTATCAAATGATGAAGGTCTTTCTCATGCATCCCGACCGGGACTTCGACCCCAACGGGGCGTTGCCACCCATGGAGGCGGATACGGAGCAAGACCTGGAATTAAACACACTGTTCGCAGCCATGGCGCGTGGAGACAAGTTTCTATTCAAGGTGGTACGCCAGGCCGTATTATCAAGCCTGGACGATATCGACACAATTCACTACCGTCAGGAGGTTCTGAAGGACTGCCTGAAACATCCCAGCGTCGTCAGGCAGATTTATAGCATTTCCCTGGAATTCATGGAAAGAAAGCGCAGACAGTGGCTATGGATTTCCACTCGCCATTTAAATCCAGGCTCCATCCTGAGTAGTGCGCTACATATGCTGGAGACATCCCTTGATTTACTCGGAATGTTACGGCAGATTGCCGACAAGCATACCGGGGCATTTGAATCAACGGCCTTCTGCAGGTTTTTTGCGATGATTCAGCAGGAACTTGACGACGAGTATCTATCTGTTGTCGAGAAGCACATCAGAGTGTTGAAATTCCCCGGCGGCACCTCTCTCAATGCTCAATTAGGAAGGGGTAATGAAGGCACCAATTACGTTCTTTGCAAACCAAATGACTCCGGACAAAATTGGATCAAACGCATCTTTGCCCAGAAATCGCAGGTTTATTCCTTTACTCTACCTCCTCGCGATGACCAGGGAGAACGCGCCTTGGGAGAATTGCGAGACCGGGGCCTCGCGCGGGTGGCCAATGCGGTTGCCCAGGCTGCTGAACATATTGAAAGTTTTTTCAACGTCCTGCAACTGGAACTGGCGTTTTACCTCGGTTGTCTGAATTTATACGAGCAACTCGATCAATTGGGAGCGCCCGTTACGTTTCCTCAGCCTGTGCCTGCCTTCGAGCATCGGCTTTCATGCATGGGCCTGTACGATGTCACCCTGGCGTTGACCATGAAGCAAAAAGTGGTAGGCAACGATATCGCCGACAACGGAAAAGACCTGGTGATCATCACCGGCCCGAACCAGGGCGGCAAAACAACGTTCTTACGCAGCATCGGCCTGTCACAATTGATGATGCAGTGCGGCATGTTCGTTCCCGCGGAATCGTACGCCGCCAACCTGTGCACGGGTCTTTTTACACACTTCAAGCGGGAAGAAGACAAGACCATGGAGAGCGGTAAATTCGAAGAGGAACTGAAGCGTATGAGTACTATTGTCGATTTCATTACACCGGATTCCCTGATCTTGCTTAACGAATCCTTTGCTGCCACCAACGAACGCGAAGGTTCGGAAATCGCCGGGCAAATTGTAAGCGCCTTGATCGAAAAACGCATCAAGGTGTTCTATGTCACGCATCTATACGAGTTCGCCCACAGTTTTTATGAAAAGGGAAAGGAGAAGGTCCTTTTCCTGCGGGCGGAGAGGCTACAGGACCGAAGGCGAACTTTCAGGCTAAAGGAAGGGGAACCGCTGGAAACGAGTTATGGTGTAGACCTGTATAACAGGATATTCAGTAAAGGAGCAAGGCGGAGTGAACATCCACCTGACTCCAGCTGCAGCAACTCCGGCTGAGCTTGACCATTGGACCCCTTGACCATTGGCCCCAGGGTTGGATAAATTGTTACTACAAATCATTCCTTGACAGGGGTATACAGGATGTCCCTCAGTTTCCGTACTTCTTCATATTCCCTTCAAACTTTAGAGTTAGAGTAAACAAGAACAAACCGCAAAATTATCATTGCGGTCGAGCCGGAGATGAACCAAGCTTCCTGCATGATAAAGCACGCGGATGTCTGACTATGAATAACACTATATTTGGTTTATCAAAAAAGCGTTTAACGGCACTGTTTGGCACTCTGATAGTTTTTAATGTAGCTACCTGGTTATCTTTAATAGGTTTATACAGCAAAACAGATGCAAGTCTACTCGGTATTGGTGCATTAGCCTATTGGTTTGGATTGCGCCATGCGTTTGATGCTGATCATATTGCTGCTATAGATAATGTTACACGTAAACTAAGACAAAACGGTCAAAAACCGGTTGCGGTGGGTTTCTTTTTTTCTTTAGGACATTCAACTGTTGTTATTTTATTATCTCTTGGTTTGGTTTTAGCCATTAGGGCAACAAAAAGCAATATGCCGTTCCTCGAGCATTGGGGAAAAACAATCGGAACGATGGTATCGGCAGCGTTTTTAACATTAATAGGTTTACTGAACCTTGTTATATTCTACAAATTGTGGCAAAGCTTCATAAATTATAAAAATAACGGCATTATAAACAATGAGGAGATTGAAGAGTTACTTAACAAACGTGGATTGATATCGAGATTATTTCGTTTTTTTTATCATTACATAGACCGTAGCTGGAAAATGTACCCTGTTGGCTTTCTTTTTGGTCTTGGTTTTGATACAGCTACGGAGGTAGCTGTACTGGGCATATCAGCTGCAATGGCACAAAGTGGTAATTTACCTATATGGGGCATTATGATCTTCCCGCTTCTTTTTACTGCAGGCATGAGTTTGCTGGACTCATCGGATGGCGTGATAATGCTAATGGCTTATGATTGGGCTATGGTTGATGCTATACGCAAAATCTTCTTCAATATGACAATCACAGGTGCATCTGTGTTTGTAGCGCTGCTTATAGGGACTATCGAGTGGGTACAGGTGGTATCTTCTCATTTTGGATGGAACGGCAGCGTTTTTATATTTTTAAATACCTTGGATTTTGCCGTTTTAGGCGTTTTCGTTGTTGGTTTCATGCTTTTTATATGGTTTTTGGCATATCTCTACTATAGTAGAGTATTAAAAAGCGTATAAGAATATAACTGCAAATCCAGTATATTCAGACTCACAACAGGGAGTAGCCGGTTCTACCACTTGGGAAACTCCTGATTACAGATTTCCTGTGCATTATTTAATCAACTTGTTATAATGACAGAACTTATCTTTTGATTCAGGAAAATATAGTAAAGGAGGTATTATGAAACCAAGGAAAATTAAAGATAACATTTACTGGATGGGGTCTGTTGATTGGGACAGGCGTCTTTTCGACTCTCTCATCCCTCTGCCGGACGGAACAAGTTACAATGCCTATCTTATTGAAGGCAGTGAGAAGACTGTTTTAATTGACACGGTTGATCCATCCATGGTTGATGAATTGCTGACACAGCTTGAAAATGTCTCCAAACTCGATTACGTAATTTCGCTTCATGCGGAACAGGACCATTCAGGGAGCATTCCACTTATACTCTCCCTGTACCCTGATGCAAAATTGATTTCCAGTCCCATGGCAAAAGGGTTGCTTATGGAGTTTCTGCATATACCCGAGGAATCCTTTATTACTGTTAGTGACGGCGAAACAATCTCGCTCGGGGACAAGACGCTGAAATTCATCTACACTCCATGGGTACACTGGCCTGAGACGATGGTGGCTTACCTGGAAGAAGACAAAATCCTGTTCAGCTGTGATTTCTTTGGTTCTCATATTGCAACAACCAATCTGTTTGTTTCAGATGAAGGGCGCGTTTACGAGGCTGCCAAACGCTACTATGCCGAGATCATGATGCCCTTCCGGACTACTATCAAAAAAAACCTGGAAAAACTTGCAGCTTTCGAGATGGCTATCATAGCCCCCAGTCACGGGCCTGTTTATCCTCGCCCGGCCTTTATCCTTGATGCCCATAAAGACTGGATAGAGTCGCCATCGAAGAACCTGGTAGTTTTACCTTATATTTCAATGCATAACAGTACAAAACTGATGGTGGATTTCTTTGTTTCATCACTGGTAGAGAAAGGAGTTGCCGTCGAGCAGTTCAACTTGACCGTGACAGACACAGGAAAGCTGGCAATGGCTCTCGTTGATGCCGGGACAATAGTTATCGGTACTCCAACGGTTCTTGCAGGTCCACATCCTAACGCCGCTTATGCTGCTTTTTTAACTAATGCATTACGTCCTAAAGCCAGGTTCCTATCCATTATCGGTTCCTACGGGTGGGGAGGCAGGACTGTAGAAATCCTGTCGGGGATGCTATCTAACCTTAAAGCAGAGGTTATAGAACCCGTTCTTGTCAAAGGCTTACCTTCCGAGGCTGATTTTAAAGCCCTTGAGAATTTGGCCGGGACCATAGCGACGAAGCACAAGGAAAATGGATTGGTATAGCCCGTACTTTCCTGCACACAAGAGAGAACCGTCTCTTCTGACAACCTGGTCAAGTTGACCGCAAACAGCACAGCGGTTCTTTAAAAACAACTCTGGAAGGTTTTACGGCAAAGGCGCAAGCAGATTAAGGGCCTCGGTCTCTTTAAAACCCATCATGATATTCATGTTCTGTATTGCCTGGCCTGAAGCGCCTTTCAGGAGGTTGTCTATTGCAGTGACAATAACAAGGGTTCCGGTACGCTGATTGACCTTCATCCCGATATCACAGAAATTCGTCCCCCGGACATTCCTGACATCAGGCAGATTTCCCTCATCATAGACCCTTACAAAAGGCTCTTTCCTGTATATATCCAGGTAACGTTCAAGGAAATGGCCTGTTGAAAAATCCCCCTTCAGCCTGCAATAGATGGTGGTCAGGATTCCCCTGTTTACAGGCAGCAGGTGGGGTGTAAAGTTGACCGTTATCTGTGTACCGTAAATTAAGGAGAGTTCCTGCTCAATCTCGGGTGTATGCCTGTGTGTGGCAATCCCGTAAGCCCTGAAGGACTCGTTTACCTCACAGAAAGAATAGGGAATAGCGGCCTTACGCCCTGCGCCGGAAGCGCCTGACTTTGAGTCTACAACTATGGAGCCGGCCTCGATCAGACCCTCTTTTAAGGCCGGATAAAGACCGAGCAGCGCCCCTGTAGGATAACAACCCGGATTGGCCACAAGCCTCGTCTTCTTTATATTCCTGCGGTAGATTTCCGGCAATCCATAGACTGCCTTTTTGAGCACTGAGGGATATTCGTGTCCGGTGCTGTACCACTCTTCGTATATTGCCGGGTCTTTCAGCCTGAAATCGGCTGACAGGTCAACAACATGTTTTTTCCGGGAGTAAAAGAAATTAACTGCTTCCTGCGAGGCTGCATGGGGAAGTGCCATGAAGAAGAGGTCAGCCTTTTTGAGGAGAATCTCCGGCCTTAAAGGCTCAAACTCAAGATCAAGCGAGCCCATGAGATGGGGAAACAATTCCACGACTTTCCTGCCGGACGAACGCTCCGAGGTAACAGCCGTTAGCCTGACTTCGCGATGCAGGGAAAGGAGACGGAGCAACTCACTGCCTGCATATCCGCTACCGCCGCATATAGCCACTTTAAGCATCTTTTTACCTGGACATAAACAAAGATAAACCGCAAAAGATGCAGTGATGCGCAGAGAAAAAAAAGTAAAAAATTTCTCTCTGCGTTATCCGTGCTCTCTGCGGTTAACTGGATTTTACCTCTTGGAGAACTGGAATCTCTTCCTGGCGCCCTTCTGGCCGTACTTCTTTCTTTCCCTCATCCTGGGGTCCCTGGTGAGTAATCCTTCCTTCTTGAGCTTCGGCCTCAGGTCGGAATCAACATTAAGCAATGCCCTTGCAATCCCGTGCCTTACAGCACCGGCCTGTCCTGAAAGACCGCCCCCATTTACAGTCACCTTAACATCAAGCTTGTTATACATCCCTACAAGCTCAAGTGGCTGCCGAACCACCATCCGGAGGGTCTCCCTCGGAAAATACTTCTCGATAGGCCGCTTGTTAACCACTACCTGCCCAGTTCCCGGCCTTAAGATAACCCTTGCAACCGAGGTCTTTCTCCTGCCTGTTGCCTGATATACAATCTCTGCCATCCACCACTCCTTATTTCCTGGTTACTTGTTTATTAGTTATTAAGTATTGTCAAAATAACCTGAATAAATGCCTTTACAGAGTAATTGTCTCCGGCTGCTGCGACTCATGCGGATGTTCAGCACCACGGTAGACCTTCAGCTTTTTAAGCATCGCCCTTCCGAGTCTGTTTTTTGGCAGCATGCCCCAGACAGCATCCATAATGACTGCTTCCGGCTTGCGCTGCAGTCTCTTTCTTGCAGTCTCGGCCTTTATACCACCGGGATAACCTGTATGATGATAATAAATCTTATCATCAAGTTTCTTTCCAGTCAATGTCACCTTCTCTGCATTAACCACTACAATAAAATCACCTGTGTCAATATTCGGAGTAAACCGGGCCTTGTGTTTGCCCCTGAGATAGGTTGCTATCCTTGTGGCAAGTCTTCCCAGTACCTTGTCAGATGCATCGACTAAATACCATTTCCTCTCAACCTCACCTTTTTTGGCAAAGCAGGTCTTCATCTCTTCTACCTTCCCTTTCAAAAAAATTTATTCAAATATAATACAAAATCAAGTTACAATCAAACCACAAATACTTAAAGAGATTCTATTGAAAACTTTCGACTCATTATCCTCATCACTCGTGATTGAGTCATATACAATACAAGAATTCATCTTTTTTTGTCAATCCACCTCGGTTTTACCCTGCTCCCCGGTTGACTTTGAACGTTCTTTTTCAAGCTCCTGAATCCGTCTCTTCTGCACCCTCCCCTCTTTGCTCTTTCTCAGCCATGTCGGGGCAGAGAGAAAGATTCCCGTCAGCACACCTGCGGCAAAGGTTAAGGCAAGTATAACGGCAAGGGAGCCTGAAAACTCCCAGGCAAGAAAAGTCAGTGTTATGGCCGTTGCATTCTGTACGGCAAAGACCACAAGGGCCATGGCAATAATAATAGCAAGTAATATAAAAAATTGCATAACACACCTCCTGTTTTATTAATTATAAACTATCAAACCGTCAAATAAAAACAGAGTTAAAGGAACACACCCCTTAATCCCCTCTTGATAGAGGGGAAAGTTTGAGACATTCCTGGTCATACCGGAAGGAGCAACAGAGAGGTTAGAGGGGCAGGGGTTAAACTGACTCAAAAGCCCCTCAAATATGTTATATTATTTGCCATGATAATAATACCTGCAATAGACCTCAAGGATGGAGAGTGTGTACGGCTCCTACAGGGCAAAAAGGAGCAGGTCACATCCTACTCAAAAGACCCTGTTGCCGTAGCAAGGAGGTGGGTGGAAGAGGGTGCGACACTGATACATATAGTTGATCTTGACGGTGCCTTTTCAGGCACTCAGAAAAATCTTGAAAGCATTAAGAATATCAGGAAAGCTGTTGATGTCCCCCTTGAGACAGGAGGAGGTATCAGGGATATGGACCGGATAGAGGAGCTTGTCTCCATAGGCATGGACCGGGTTATCCTCGGCACCTCTGCTGTAAAGAATCCTGAACTTGTAAAAAAGGCCTCCGGGAAATACCCCGGGAGGATACTTGTCGGCATTGACGCAAGAGATGGTAGAGTTGCCGTAAAGGGTTGGGAAGAGATAACAGAGATCGATGCCCTGGAATTTGCCCTCAAGGTTCAGGAGCTGGGGGCTGCAGGAATAATCTATACCGACATATCCCGGGACGGCATGCTCACAGGCCCCGATATTGAGGAAACAAGGGCCATGACAGAGGTACTCGAAATCCCTGTAATCGCCTCCGGAGGGATATCTTCCCTTGATGACATAAAAAAGCTTATGGATATCAGGGGATTGTGGGGAGCCATTACGGGCAAGGCACTGTATACAGGCAAGGTCAGTCTCTCCGAGGCCATCCGGCTCGCCGGAAACAACAATCAGGATTGATAGTACTGATAATTTTACCGCAGAGAACGCAGAGCACGCAGAGAATTTTTCTTTTCAATCTTTTTACTGCAAATCCCTTCACGATTCCCCGAACGTTTTCGGGAAATGACAGAAAAACAAGAACTGTTCGACTTTATTCACAAACTCTATTTAGAGCAGACCCTGATTATCCGTAGCAGCCTCTGTTAGATAGTTGCAAGGGATTTAAAGGGTGCAGGGGCCTCTCCGGGGATGGAGGATTGAGACCCCTGCGTGGGTAAGAAAGACCTTGCCTGCCATTATCGTACCTGCCACACCTGTACAGCTCGTCCGTTACTCATGTTTTCTCAGATAAGGCGGCATATCATAAGGGTCATCGTAAGCCATCAGTTCTGTGGGCAGCGGCTCTGAGGGCATACCTTTCAGCGTCTTTGACAAGACCCTCTCGGCGCCGGTGTATTCGGCCTTTGCCTTTAATTGCATAGAGGGCTTTGGCCTCCATGTCTTTACGTCTTCAAGGACAACCTTCTCTTTTTTGGGTTCAAACCCTGTGGCAATAACAGTAATCCTGACCTCATCCGTCATGTCGGAATCTATTACTGCTCCAAAAATGATATTTACATCCTCATGCGCAGAATCGTGAATCAGGCCGGTTGCCTCCTGAACTGCACTCAGAGCGAGTTCTATGCCGCCGGTAATATTTACAAGGATGCCTCTTGCCCCCTCTACCGAGGAGTCCTCAAGCAGGGGATTCGATATCGCCTTTTTTGCCGCTTCAACAGCCCCGGCCTCACCACTGCCTGATCCAATACCGATAACAGCCCTGCCGGAATCCTCTATAACCGTCTTCACATCTGCAAAGTCGAGATTAATCAGTCCCGGCGTCAGAATAAGGTCCGAAATACCCTGAACAGCCTGTCTCAGGACATTGTTTGCCACTGTAAAGGACTTTAGCAGGGGAGTACCTTTTTCCACTACCAGTGATATCCTGTCGTTTGGAATCACTATGATTGTATCCACATGCTGCCTTAGCTCCTTTATCCCCTCTTCTGCATTCATGAGCCTCTTTTTCCCTTCATAAAAGAAAGGCTTTGTGATTACCGCCACTGTGAGTGTACCGAGTTCCCTGGCAATAGAGGCAACCACGGAAGATGCGCCGGTGCCTGTCCCCCCTCCCATTCCGGCAGTGATAAAGACCATGTCTGAGCCCTGAAGTCTCTCTGCAATTGCATCGTAGTCATGAAGTGCAGCCTGACGTCCGATATCAGGGTCTGAACCTGCACCAAGCCCCCTTGTCAGGTCCGCACCTATCTGTAGCTTTTGTGGGGCCAGTGACGTTTCAAGTACCTGGAGATCTGTATTGATTGCAATAAAATCAATGCCTTTAAGGTTGGCTGCAATCATGTTATTTACTGCATTTCCGCCAGCACCTCCTACTCCAATCACCCTGATCTTTGCCGTCTGCTCCCTCAGCTCTTCAATCTCGAACATGAAAACCTCCTTTCATTACAGCAGGTTATGCTTCGTATACATAAGTTTTATTCCTCATACCCACACCTGATTATTATCTAAAGTCACCTTCTCAAAAAACCCCTCACCCATCCTTTCATCTTTTTCAGGATATTACCAAAGAGGTCCCCGTAATTAATCGGGGGCACTTCCGTCCCGGAACCATAAACCAAAAGCCCCACCCCTGTGGAGTACATCGGATCAGAGACAATATTCTTAACGCCCCCTACATTTATAGGCATCCCTACCCTTATCGGCAGTCCCAGCATTGCCTCTGCCATCCTGTCGAGACCTGAAAGCTGCGAACCTCCTCCGGTCAGAACAATCCCGTAGGAGACCTCATCATATGCCCCTGCCTTCTTGAGTTCATTCTTCACAAGCTCTATTACCTCTTCACACCTTGGCTGGATTATCTCGGTGATATAACTCCTTGGTATGGTCTTCTCGTCCCTTCCGGCAACCATTATCCTCACACCTTCCGCTTTATCCTCATGCCCTGCCATTGCCATGCCGTAGAGCTTCTTGACTCTCTCAGCCTCCTGGACAGGAAGCCTCAGACCTATAGCAAGGTCATTTGTGAAATGGTTTCCACCCACTGCAATAACAGACGTATGGGAGAGGACACCGTTCCGGTAAAAGGCGATATCCGTTGTCCCTCCTCCGATATCCACAAGCACTACACCCTGGCTCTTTTCGTCATCCGTCAGCGTTGACAGCGCTGATGCCAGGGGTTCGAGGACTATATCAACGACCTGCAGCCCCGCCTTCTCACAGCACCTTATGAGGTTCTGTACCGCCGAGACAGAACCGGTCACAATCTGCACCCTTGTCTCAAGCCTGACACCGGACATACCCACAGGGTTCATTATCCCATCCTGCCCGTCAACCACGTATTCCACGGGTATGACATGAAGCACTTCCCTGTCAAGCGGCACATACACCGCCTTTGCAGCTTCAAGCGCCCTGTCAACATCTCCCCTGGTTACCTCCCTGCTCCTTATACCAACAGCCCCGTAACTCTCAAAACTCCTTATATGACCGCCTGCTATCCCGACACAAACGGAATTGATCTCAACTCCTGCAGCCCTCTCCGCATCCTTCACGGCATTGATAATTGACTCAACCGTTGTCTCAATATTCACAACCATGCCCTTCCTCAACCCCTTTGAAGGTGAAGCACCAAGGGCAAGGATATTCATCTTCCCCTCAACAGCCTGACCAACAATGGCACAAATCTTTGTTGTGCCTACATCAAGTCCGGCTACGATCGGTCCCTTCTCCATCTACCCTCTCCCCTTTGCCGCTCTCACAATAACCCTTCTGGAAAACCTGAGATCCACGTAACCGGCAGGCATCCCTCTTTTGACAATCTCATCTTCCAACTGTATAAACCTTGCCAACTTCCTGCGATAATTCCCCTTGCCGATCTTAACTGTCAGGTCTCCGATCTTCAAGGCCATCTCTTCCGGCGTCTTTGCGATGATCTCTATCTCATCGTCAGAGAAATAGCCCTCCTCCCTGACAATGCCGGCAACTTTCAGCGCCTCTTTAAGGAGGGATTTTTTTGTGGAATCCATTTTTATCACCGGCAGAAAGGCAATGGTCTGACTCAGTTCTTCAAGAATCTCCCCCCTTCTGCTTACAATGTACAGATGCCCTTTCCTCTTCAGCAGGGCAAGGGGTTCCGCCTCCTTTACTTTCACTATCAGCGTATGGGGAAGCTCCTTCCTGATAACCACGTCCCTGATCCAGGGTGATTCAAGCACCCGTTCACTCAGCTCCCTGCTGCTTATCCTCAGCATACTCTCTCCCTGTCCGAGTTTCATAAGGGAGATGATCTCTTTGTCAGAGAGGTGTTTGTTCCCCGTTACCTCTATCCTGTTAATCCGCATGAAGTCTGCTGTTTTTCCATACAGATAGACCCCTGACATGCCAATAACCCCTGTCAGGGCAATGAAGAGAACGGACTTTAAAAAGAGGGGATGTAAAAAAACCCTTGCAAAAAGTTTCCTCTCCTTTTTTATTCTGTTACTCTTTTTCCTGAGTCCCCGGCTCATTTCTCTCCTTCCCTGTTCAGGGCGTCCAGAATGATTGCCTCTATGAGTGAGGAAAAATCATACCCGGCAAGCGCTGCTATCTTCGGCAGGAGCGATGTCTCCGTCATTCCCGGGATGGTATTGACTTCAAGCAGACAGGGCAAATCCGTCCCATCCACTATCAGATCAACCCTTGTGGCACCCTTACACCCCAGGGCCTTATGCGCCCTGAATGCAATATCATCTACCCTTTTCAGGGTCTCTTCGTCTATCTCCGGAGGGAGTATATATTCAGTCATTCCCGGAGTATACTTTGAGTGGTAATCATAAAATCTTCTACCGGGCCTTACCTCAACACCGCCAAGTACGCTCTCTCCAAGAACCCCTACGTGAACCTCCCTCCCCTCAATAAAACTCTCCACAACCACCCTGCCGCCATAAGCAAGGGCCTCTTTTATGGCCTCTTTCAGTTCCTCACGCGTATTTATGATATTCACCCCTACACTCGAACCCTCCCGTGAAGGCTTGACAACCCAGGGAGCAGGAAACGGAGGCAAAATACTGATATCTCCCGCCTCACTACTCCTGCACCCCGACCCTGCAATTATATAAGGGGGCACATTAAGGCCGTGATGCTGAAATATCTTTTTTGATGCCTCCTTGTCCATTGCAAGTGCTGATGCCAGGACTCCCGAGCCCGTATAGGGCATACCCATAACCTCAAGCATTCCCTGAACAGAACCGTCCTCTCCCCAGCCGCCGTGAAGTACAAGAAAGGCAAGCTCTATCCCTTCCTTTTGCAGCGTCTCACATATACCTTCCGTGGCATCTATAAAGACCACATCGTAGCCTCTGTGCTTCAGGGCGTCAAAGACAGCATTGCCGCTCTTTAGTGATACCTCCCTCTCAACAGATACACCGCCGGCAATCACACCAATACGTTTTTCCGTAACCAGTTCTTTCACCTCTTGCCGATTATCCTTATCTCGGGCTCGAGAACAATACCAAACCTCTTCCCTATCCCGTCAATCACAGTATCCATGAGGGCCAGAAAATCTCCAGCCGTACCCTGCCCTTTATTTACAAAAAAGTTTGCATGTAGAGTGCTTATCTCAATATCCCCAACCCTCATCCCCTTATAACCGGCCTCCTCAATCAGTCTTGCTGCAGACTCAGCCGGGGGATTTTTAAAGACACAGCCTGCCGACCGCTCTCCAAGGGGCTGCGTCTTTTTCTTCATCTGTAAAAATTCATTCATCTTCTCCTGAAGGGTACCTTCGTCATCCCTCTTCAACAAGATGTGAACTCCGAGTATCACCGTATCCGGAGAAAGCCCGCCGGAGCGATACGCCGGGTTTATATCCTCCCTGTCCAGCACCACAAGACTGCCCCCCTTCAAAACAGTAACCCTCTGCACTACATCCATAATCTCGTAGCCATAGGACCCGGCATTACCAAAAACCGCACCCCCTACCGTCCCCGGAATTCCAACAAGCCCTTCAAGCCCTGAAAGCCCCTCTTCCCTGCAAAATGATATGAGCCTCTGCAGCGGAAGACCTGCCTGGGCAAAAACCCGGACCTCCTCACCTCTATCCTCTCCCCTCTTCTCAACTCTCTCCAGACCCTGAAAGGCCTTCATGTTGATAACTACATCATCCACCCCGTCATCCGTCACCAGGAGGTTCGTTCCACCACCTATCAGGACATACCCGATACCCTCTGCTGCAAGCGCCTCAATAAGTCCCCGGAGGCTTACGGGGTCTGAGGGGATGAAGATATAATCAGCCTTCCCGCCTATCCTCAGGGATGTATGGTCTCTGAGCATTACATCGGTCAGAATATCTCCGTTAAACCCTTCACTTAATCTCTCTTTCAAACTTTGATCCGGAACCATTGTTTACCCCTCAATTAATCTGTTAACTGATTAAATTAATAATTACCGCCTGCTGCTGTTCAATATCTCCTCTCCCACCTTCCATACATCCCCGGCGCCAAGGGTGAGAAGGAGGTCTCCCTCCTTTAATTCCTTACCAAGGTCTGCCACCATATCATCCCTCTCTCTTATATACCTGATATCCCTTACCCGGCCCTTCATCTCTCTGTAAAGGAGTTCTGAACTTACACCATTAATCGGCTTCTCACCCGCAGGGTATATGTCCATAAGATAGAGCACATCCACCCCCTCGAAAGAATCAACGAACTCCCGCATCAGCTCTTTTGTCCTTGAATACCTGTGTGGCTGGAACACAACGACAAACCTTCCGTTTACCGCCCGGCCGACAGACCCGATGGTAGCCCTGATCTCTGTAGGATGATGACCATAATCATCATATACCTTTGCGCCTGAAAACTCTCCCTTAAACTCAAACCTTCTTTGAATCCCGGAGAAACCGGCAAGGGTCTCTCTCACTATATCCACGTCAATCCTCAACTCCGAGGCAACACAGATGGCACTCAGGGCATTAAGTACATTATGTACACCAACAAGGGGTATCCTGAATTCCCCGAGCTCAACCCCCCTGTCAACCACCCTGAATCTCATGCCAAGGCCCTCTGCACCAACGTCACAGGCCCTCATGTCAGCCTCCGGAGAAAAACCAAAGGTAATATATTTTCTTTGAAGCTCACCCATAATCCTCCTCAGATAGGCGTTCTCCGTAGAGAGTATCGATATGCCATAAAAGGGGACCTTGTCAAGGAACTCCCTGAAGGCATTGCAGAGGACCTCCATGCTCCCGAAATAATCCATGTGCTCCCTGTCTATATTTGTAGCCAGTGCTATGGTCGGAGACAGTTTAAGAAAAGAACCGTCACTCTCGTCTGCCTCTGCAATAAGAAAGTCACCCTGTCCCAGCCTTGCATTTGAGCCTGTGGCCTTAAGCCGTCCTCCGATAACAACAGTGGGGTCAAGACCTGCGCCTGAGACAATTGCAGAGATCAAGGAGGTGGTGGTGGTCTTTCCATGCGCCCCTGCAACGAGGATACTGTATTTAAGCCGCCCTAATTCCGCAAGCATCTCCGCCCTTGGTATTACGGGTATGGATTTCAGACGTGCCTCCAGAACCTCTATGTTGTCGTCCCTGACGGCAGAGGAGATTACTACAACATGGGCACTGTCAACATTTTCCGGCCTGTGTCCTATATATACCTTAATCCCCATCTCTCTGAGCCTTCTCGTGTTATCAGACTCCCTGACGTCGGACCCGGTAACCTCATAGCCGAGGTTTCGAAGTACCTCTGCAATGCCGCTCATCCCGATCCCGCCGATTCCTACAAAATGTATCACTCTGAACTGTTCAAACATCCTTCCCTGCTCCTTTCCAGCGAAATCAGACTTAAAGCAATATCTGCAATCCTCTTTACTGCATCCGGCCTTCCCAGCCCCATAGCCTTTGTCCCCATATTTTCCCTCAATCCGGGGTCATTATACAACCTCCTGATCTCCCCGGAAAGCCTCTTTCCGTTAAGCTCGACATTACGAACCATCACTGCCGCACCAAGCCTCTCAAGTTTTCCGGCATTAACCTCCTGGTGGTTTGCTGCCGCATAAGGGTAGGGAACAAGTATCGACGGCTTTCCCGTAACACATATCTCTGCAAGCGTGGTTGCACCCGCCCTTGAGACAACAAGGTCTGCAACAGCGTATGCCTCCGGCATCTGATATATAAAGGGCGTCACCATCCCCGTGTATCCATAACTTCTGTATGCATCCCTGACCGACTCGAAATCCTTCTCCCCTGTCTGATGGAGAAACTGGATATCTTCCCTGAGGTCAAGGAGATACTGCAGTGCATCAATCATGGCCCTGTTCATTGATTCCGCCCCGGCACTTCCTCCGAATATGAATATGGTAAAGAGGTTATCACCGAGTGAAAAAAGCCTGAGGCCCGATGACTTGCTACCCCTCAGGATTCTCTCTCTGACCGGGTTTCCCGTAAGGTGCATCTTTTCTCTCGGGAAGTAGGCCATACTCTCCTGATAGGTGATACATATGGACTTTACAATATGGCCCAACAACCTGTTTGCCCTTCCTGCAACGGTATTCTGCTCAAGGAGCATCGTGGGTATAGAGAGCATCCATGCCATTACGAGCGGCGCCAGAGAGGCATAGCCGCCTGAACCAACCACTATTTCAGGACGAATCTCCCGCAGGTAACCGTAACTCTCCTTCAGCGCCTGCAGAAACCTGTAAAGGGAGCGGGCCTTTCTAAAAATGGAGACACCCACAAATCCCTCTGCCGGAATAAACTTTATTGTGTAGCCCTCCCTCGGCACAACCCTTGCCTCAATCCCGTGCCCTGTACCCATAAATACAATCTCCGTTCGGGGGTCCCTTTTCTTTAACTCCTCGGCAAGGGCAAGTCCGGGATACAGGTGACCACCGGTACCTCCGCCTGCAATCACAACCCTCATAACGAAGACCTCCTGAGCCTGCGGACCTTCAATCTCGCCCTGCTCCTTATAAGCATGTCACGGCTTGGGAGGCTGTACTGCTCCAGGTCAGACCTCGATATCCTCAACAGCGTACCGGCTGCCATAAAGTTAACAAGCAGTGACGAGCCGCCATAGCTTATAAAAGGCAGGGGCAAACCCTTTGTGGGAACAAGTCCCGTGACAACCGATATATTTATCAACGCCTGCATGGTTATCATCATGGTCAGCCCGAATGCCGCATAATAAGAAAATGGACTCTGTGCCTTACCCGCAATCTTTAACCCCCGTATAAAGAAACCGATAAAGAGGCAGAGTACTACGGCAACGCCGATTAAACCAAGTTCCTCACCAATGAGGGAGAAGATAAAGTCTGTATTAACCTCAGGCAGAAAGCTCAGTTTCTGCCTGCTCTCACCAAGGCCGACGCCTTTCAGGCCCCCACTGCCAAGGGCAATAAAGGACTGCACAAGCTGAAAGCCGCTACCCTGAGGGTCTTTCCAGGGATTAAGGAAGGTAAGAAGCCTCTCCAGCCTGTAGGGCTCCATCAGGAGTTTAATCACCAGAGGCAGCAACGAGACAAGCGCAAGGAGTATAAATTTCATCCTGGCGCCTGCCAGAAAGAGCATGGAGAAGGTGATAAGCCCAAGGGTAAAGGCCCCGCCGAAATCAGGCTGCATCATGATTATACCCTGCAAGGCAACCATTACAACGAGGGGTTTCATAAACGACTTTAAACTGTCCCTGTTATACCCGGGAGAGGAAAGATACCCGGCAAGGGAGAGAACCATTGCGAACTTTGCAAGCTCAGCCGGCTGAAAGGTCGACGGCCAGAGTCTCAGCCACCTCCTCGCCCCGTTTATCTTCACACCAAGCCCCGGAATAAATACACACAGCAGGAGCAGTGATGAAAGGATCAGGAGTGGATAGGACCACTTCTTTAATGTGCCCGGGCTTATCCGGTAAAAAAACCACATGGAAAACATGGCTATAAGCAGGGTCATGACATGCTTTTTCAGATAGATGAACTGGAAGTCAGAGTTCCCGGCAACCACTCCCCCGGATCTTGA
The DNA here is from genome assembly GCA_036244995.1 of bacterium. GTDB lineage: Bacteria > Nitrospirota > Thermodesulfovibrionia > Thermodesulfovibrionales > JdFR-85 > BMS3Bbin07. The sequence goes on from BTTF01000019.1 coordinate 23,573, forward strand.
GATGGGCAGCAATGCTGTTGAACTGTATACCATCACCACGCCTGCAAAAGAAAGGAACAGGACGATAAAGAGCAACCATCTGTCGGCTCTTCTATTCTCTCTACTCTCCATCATCAGCTCTTTATTATTTATCATTGTTATTCCTGAATAACCAACGCCTTCTTCTTCAGCCTCCTTACAGACTTTTTAAACACCTCTCCCCTGTGTTCAAAATCCTCAAACATATCAAAACTCGCACATCCGGGCGAGAGGAGCACCACATCCCCTGCCCGCGCCATGGAATATGCCTTTGTAACCGCATCGGCCATATCTTCAGCCTCTAAAGTAGCGGTAACACCGTCAAGCTGTCCGAGTATCTTGTCCCTTGCCTCACCAATAACCACAAGCCCCTTCACCCTTCCCTTCATATATTCCCTCAATGGACTGAAATCACTCCCCTTGTCCCTGCCGCCGAGGATAAGTATGACGCCATCCTGAAAATCCTCAAGAGACTTTATAACCGAGCCGGGATTGGTCCCTTTTGAGTCATTGTAAAATCCGACACCCTCTATCTCCTCCACAAATTCCATCCTGTGCTCAAGTCCCCTGAACTCCGAAAGCACATCCCTGATTGCCTCCATATCCACACCGCAAAGGAATGCATTAAGTGAGGCAGCGAGTGCATTCTCTATATTATGAACACCCTTTATCCCTATATCCTCAACCCTTATAATCCTGCCCTCTTCCCCTTCAGCATTAATACAGAGCCAGCCGTCCCTCAGATAGGCACCCCGGGGAAGGGGCGGGGTTACCCCGCCCCTACTTGTCAACGGATTCTCCTGCCCGGAGAAATAAAAGACTTCCGAGTGCGCATGAGAGCCGAGTTCCCTGACAAGCGGGTCATCCAGGTTCAGTATGAGGCAGTCATCACGGGTCTGGTTTTTGAAAATCTCCACCTTTGCCTCAATATAGCCCTCCATATCCTTATACCTGTCAAGGTGGTCCGGGGTAATGTTCAGGATGGATGCCAGAGAAGGGGCAAAGTCCCGTATGCTTTCAAGCTGGAAAGAAGAGACCTCAACAACTACATAGTCTACATCCCCTGCAGAGCCGTCCCTGAGGCACCTCAAAACATCCCCTGTTATTGCAGTGCCAAGGTTTCCGCCTGTAATCACCCGGAAACCTTCCCTTGTCAACATCAGGTCAATCATGGTGGTTGTGGTTGATTTGCCGTTGGTGCCTGTAATGGCCACCCATGGTATGCCGTAGGGCATTAACACCCTGAAGGCAAGCTCTATTTCCCCTATCACCTCGATCCCGCGTTCCCTGGCCAGGTCAAAAAAGGGCTGATTCAGGGAAACACCGGGACTTACTACCACCATATCCGTATCCTCGAGAAGGACAGGAGAATGCCCACCCGTCTCAACCCTTATATCACCGGGAAGGTTTTTGAGGGTTTGTGAAAGCGCTTCCCTGTCCCTGGTATCCGTTACAGTCACTTCAGCCTTGAGAAAATGGAGCAGCCTTGCGGCAGCAAGACCACTTCGCCCAAGACCGACAACCAGCGCCCGGCTGGATTTAATTGACGATTGACTTTTGATTGACGATTGACGATTGACTATTGACAATTTAATAACACCCCGTATCTTTAATTGAATATTGACAATTGAATATTGATACACTCGTAAAAAGTCCCTAATTGTCATTGCGAGGAACAATGTGACGAAGCAATCTGTTTTAAAATCAAACGGTTAGAGATTGCTTCGCTTCCCTCACAATGACAAAAAACGGTGTTTTCAAACTTTTTACGACTTCATCAACATTACCTCTTTTTATTTATGTAATTAAAACTTCAATCTGCAATCTGCAATATTCAATTGGTCTACCTCAGTTTCAGAGTCGACAGGCTCAGCAGGGCCAGGATAATTCCCACTATCCAGAATCTTACAACTGTTTTTGGCTCAGGCCATCCCTTTACCTCAAAATGATGGTGGATCGGGGCCATTCTAAAGACCCGCCTGCCCGTAAGCTTGAACGAGAGTACCTGAAGTATGACAGAGATCGTCTCCACCACAAATATCCCGCCGACCATGGCAAGGACAATCTCGTGTTTGGTTATCACAGCAAGTGTGCCGAGGGCGCCACCGAGCCCCAGAGAGCCCACGTCCCCCATGAATACCTCTGCAGGGTAGGTATTGTACCAGAGAAAACCCAGGGCAGCGCCGAACATTGCACCACAGAAGACCGCAAGCTCTCCTGTGCCCGGCAGATAGAGTACCTGCAGATACTGGGCAAGCCGGGCATGACCGCTGACATAGACAAGGACACCGCTTGCAAGGGCTGCAATGGCAACAAGCCCGATGGCAAGACCGTCAATACCGTCGGTGAGATTAACGGCGTTTGATGACCCGACAACAACAAATACAGAAAATGGAATATAAAAAACCCCCAGGTCGATAAGCAATCTCTTGAAGAAAGGCACACTCAGTTTTGTGCTGTAAGGATCAAGGGGATTATGATACAGGAAAAGACTGATGGCCGAGGCAAGAACTATCTGGAAGGCAAACTTATAGCATGCCCTAAGGCCCTTGTGATTCCTTCTGACAACCTTGAGGTAATCATCCGCCAGACCTATAAAGCCAAAGCCGGACGTAGCGGCAATCAATACCCAGGTATAGGGATTTTTAAGATCCATCCATAATAAAGCCGTCAGGAGAATGCCGGCAAGTATCAGAATACCCCCCATGGTCGGGGTGCCGGCCTTTGAGATATGTGTCTTTGGTCCGTCCTCCCTTATCTGCTGCGTCAGGCTGAAACTCCTGAGCCTCGCAATTACAAAGGGCGCCAGCATGAATGTCAGCAAGGAAGCCGTGATCGCTGCAAGGACGGTCCTGAATGTAATGTATCTGAATACATTGAACGGGAAATAGTATTCACTGAGGCCGTATAGAAGTTCGTATAACATTAATCTTCCAGAACCCCCTCCAGCCTCATTCCTCTTGATCCTTTTATCAGGACCGTATCATCCTTGCCGACCATACCCAATAATATTTCCCGGGCCTCCCGCGGGTCTTTGACATGCAAGGCCTTCACCCTGCCGTTCCCTGATGAAAACTCCTCACATGTATAGGACATCAGATCCCCTACTGCAATGAGCACATCCACATCCAGGGTAGCAAGCCACCTGCCAAGCTTTCTGTGGGCCTGCTCCCCGTAAGAGCCAAGCTCAAGCATATCGCCAAGAACCGCCACAGCACGGCCTCTCCTGAGCCTGACCAATTCCTTTACAGCCTCCTCCATTGAAGCAGGGTTGGCGTTGTAGAGGTCACTTATAACCAGTGCGCCCTTCAGTTCCTTCAGTTCAAGCCTCATCGGCACACCCCTGAACTCTCCGAGAGATGAACTGATGATACCTGCAGGTACGTCTAAAATCCGGCATACAGCCACTGCGGCAAGGGCATTATAAACATTGAATAACCCAAGGACCCTGAGCCTTATATCATAAGAACCACCCTCTTTCAGATGCATCCTGAAACTTAGCCCAGCCTCTTCATGTACAACATTATCCGCGCGGACATCTGCTTCCTGATTCATGCCGAAGGTAACAACCCTGCACTGCCCGGGTATATCCTTGATGTTAGGGTCATCGGCATTAAGAACCACTGTCTTCACAAAATCAAGTATCTCATACTTTGTATCACGCACTGTCTCAAGGGAACCGAACCCATCGAGGTGTGCAGGCCCTATGTTGGTTATCACCCCGATGTCAGGCCTGGCGATATCCGACAGTTCCCGTATATCACCCGCCCTGCTTGCACCCATTTCAAGGACCGCCATATCGTGGTCATCAAGGTCGGTAAGGCAGAGCGGAAGGCCGATCTGGTTATTAAGATTTCCCCTGCTGCTGAGGACCTTATACCGTCCATCAAGAACTGCGGCTATCATCTCCTTTGTTGTTGTCTTGCCGTTAGTGCCTGTCACACCTATAACACTCACCTGTCTGCTCATCCGCCTGTAACGGGCTATCCTCTGAAGGGCCCGCAGGGTATTCTTTACATGTATAATGCTCCGTCCCCTCGGGACTACAGGCGGATAGCTCACAACAGCCCCCACACCCTTTTTCAGCGCCTCGTCAACAAAGAGGTGTCCGTCAAACCTCTCCCCCTTCAATGCAACAAAGAGCTCTCCATCCCTTATGGTCCTTGAGTCTATGGAAACACCACTAAAGGCATCGGCCCCTCTGAGTATAAGCCTGCCCGAAGTTGCCTCCAGTATCTCCGTCAATGTATATCTGCTCATCCTCTAATCCTTATCATTTATCATTTATCAATTGTCATTTATCAATTGTCAATCGTCAATCCTCAATCCCCTGATCGCCTCTCTCAAAACCTCCCGGTCACTAAAGGGATACCTCACCCCCGCTATCTCCTGATACTCCTCATGTCCCTTCCCTGCAATGAGCACAACATCATCAGGACCT
>BTTF01000020.1:0-27849 GCA_036244995.1 bacterium
TAAAATATATCTGATGAAGTTGGAGCCGATAAATCCGCATCCGCCTGTTACAAGAATCTTCATTTCACACCCCATACCTGAAAAGGACTTTCAGGATCATTTTCATATCTTGTCTCATCAACTTTCTCCTTTTTCCCGTGGCCTGCATAGAGTTTGTCGGGGAAGTTGAGGACAAGGCCGTCTTCATCTGCTGTATTCCTGTAGGCATGTGCCACACCCGGTGGAACGATAATCACCTTGTTCCTGGCCTCTTCGATTATCATTTTCCTCAAATATGTTGGTGAGTCTTTTCTGTTGTCCCACAGGTAAAGGCTGAATTGACCAAGGAAGCAGAAGTAGTCTGTCTGCCCGGTATGTTCATGCGGACCCCGTACCACACCTGCATGTGTGACAGATACGTACCCCATGGCAGGTTGAAACCCTTGGGGCAGCTCGTCATTCCTGAACAACTCAGTGAGCCATCCCCTCTGGTCGTTAAAGATATTCAGGGGTTTTATTATTATATCTTTTATTGTTCCTTCCTCGAATTTCATGGCTATATCTCTATTGTCGAATCGTCACCAACCATTAATCTCAGGGCCTTGTGCCTTTGGTCGCTATGTAAAACCCTGGTGCCCCTTCCGATAAGGCTGTCCTCGAGCCTCTCTATCCCCTCCAGAATCGAATCATTAAGGATAACGGAATGTTCTATGACGGAATTATATATCCTTACCCCGTCCCCAATGCTTGAAAATGGCCCGATAAAGGAATTTTCGATTATGCTCTTCTTCCCTATCCGTACGGGTCCCCTGATTCTGGAATTTTTTATGACAGAGCCTTCGGAGATATCAACCCTGCCGGCTATCTCTGACTTGTTGTCAACCTTACACCTTATGGAGCGCTTTATGTATTCATCAAGGACTATGGAGTTTGCCTGAAGCAGGTCGTCCTTCTTGCCGGTATCAAGCCACCAGCCGGTGAGTATCTCGCTTTTGACGGGACGCCCCATAGATATAAGCTCCTGAATGGCATCTGTTATTTCAAGCTCTCCCCTGTCGGATGGTTTGGTTCTGGCGATGGCCTCATGTATCTTTTCAGTAAATATATATACACCGACAAGGGCAAGGTTGGAAGGAGGTTTTGATGGTTTCTCTATCAGCCTCTTTATGCCTCCGTCTGCACTGAGTTCAGCTACTCCGAATTGCTTGGGGTTCTCCACTTCCTTGAGAAAGATAAGGGCATCTGTCTGTTCCTTTCTAAACCTCTTAACTGCATCGGCTACCCCGTAACTGAGGAGGTTATCTCCAAGATACATTACAAAGCTGTCCCTGCCAAGATAATCCCCTGCTGTCTTTACTGCATGGGCAAGGCCGAGGGGTGCAGTCTGCGGGATGTATGTGATCTTGACGCCCCATTTTCTGCCGGTGCCGATGTAACCTTTAACCTCTTCCCCGGTCTCCGGGGATATAATCACGCCGATACTCTTTATTCCTGCAGCTGCTATATGCTCAAGGACGTAACCGAGTATTGGTTTGCCGGCTACGGGTACCAGTTGTTTTGCCATGGTATGCGTAAGTGGACGGAGTCTTGTCCCCTTCCCCCCACTCAGGATCAGTGCCTTCACAAGTTTATTTAAAAACCCCTCACTTTTTATTTTTGCAGCATTTCAGATATTATACATATATACCATTTATTAATGAAACCCGGGAAGCTGTTAGAGTAAAAAACAGAGATGGAGCGGTTGTTAAGTTATGAGGATGTGTTAGATAATGAAGCGTTGTTTGCATACTGCCAGGTACGTTATATTTTTTATGGCCGTCTCCCTTATTTTGCCTTTCCCTGCGATATCTGCAGACGGGGTGCCGTTATCAAAACTAAGGGCTGTCTATAAGAATCTTCGGACACTTGAGGGCCGATTCACACAGGTTACATATATAAAGGATCTTGACAGAGAGGAGACTTTTAAAGGGATATTTTATCTGAAAATCCCTGACAGGATGAGATGGAAGTATACGGAAGGGAGTACGGACGAGATTTATTTAACGGGTAACGAGATGGTTATTGACCAGCCTTCCGAATCCCAGGTATTTATCTCATCTATGGATGGTTACGGCTTGAGCAGTTCTCCCTTGAGAATACTGCTGGACCTTGATAAGCTGGAGAATAATTTCAATCTGAAAAGCAGAGAGGGACATATTTTTATGACCCCAAGGGGAAAAAAGACGGTTGTCAATTCAATAGAATTAGTGCTTTCAGGAAACGATTTTCCACTTGAGAAGATACGATTGCTTGACCGCTATGCCAACAGAACAGAGATTACACTTATGGATGTAAAGATTAATACAAATCTGAAGGATTCATTATTCCTGTTTACTCCGCCTGCAGGAACGACAATCATCAGGCAGTAGGGGGGTTAAAGACTTAATGACTGGATGACATATATTCTCGGCATAGACAGCTCCTGTGACGACACTTCTGCTTCTGTAGTGGTTGACGGCAGCCGTATCCTGTCCAACGTGGTCTCTTCACAGGCAGAAATACACGAAAAGTACGGCGGTATAGTACCTGAACTTGCATCAAGGCGGCATATTGAAATGATATGGCCTGTAGTGGATGAGGCCCTGAAGACGGCCTCTGTCAGGCTTGAGACACTCTCGGGCATTGCTGTCTGCCAGGGTCCGGGATTGATAGGCTCTCTCCTTGTCGGGTGTTCCTTTGCAAAGGCAGTTGCATATGCAAAGGGGCTTCCCCTTATCGGTGTGAATCACCTTGAGGGACATATATTTTCCGTCTTTCTTCTTGATCAGCGACCAGCCTTCCCCTTTCTCAGTCTTATTGTCTCCGGAGGACATACTTCCCTGATAAGGGTGGATGGGTTCGGCTCTTACCGGGAGTTCGGCAGGACGAGGGATGACGCTGCCGGTGAGGCCTACGACAAGGTTGCAAAGCTGCTCGGGCTCGGTTATCCGGGGGGACCGTTAATAGATGAGCTTGCAGTGAAGGGAGACCCGGAGTCGATACCATTCCCAAGGGCGCTCATTCCAGGGACTTATGACTTCAGCTTCAGTGGACTCAAAACGGCTGTCAGGAATTATATTGAAAAGGTTTCTCTGAATATTTCTTCAGACCAGGCCCTGATGCAGAATGTCTGTGCATCTTTTCAGGCGGCTGTAGTGGATGTGCTGGTTAAAAAGACGGAAGATGCTGTTAAAAAGGAGGGCATAAAAAACGTAACCCTGACAGGTGGTGTGGCTGCAAACCGGCAGCTCAGGGCTGCGATGAAAGAGATGGCGGAAAGGATGGGGATAGAGCTCTACGTCCCCCCGGTTGCACTCTGCACGGATAATGCTGCAATGATTGCCGCTGCCGGGTATCTTCATTTTGTAAGGGGAGATATAGCCGGGGTTGAGCTGAATCCAAGGGCATATCTGCCGGTGTAGATTAATTGCTTTAGGTATGGCTTAAAGAAGAAAAAAATTTAACTTAAATAAGGAAGAGGATTTAAAAATATGGATATAAAGGACAGGACTATGAAACGTGATGATTTGAGAAATATTGCAATTGTTGCCCATGTTGACCATGGCAAGACAACCCTCGTTGACGGTATGCTGAGACAGGCAGGCGTATTTCGGGCCAATGAGAAGATCCGCGACAGGGTTATGGATAATATTGACCTTGAGCGGGAGCGGGGGATTACCATTATGGCCAAAAACACTGCTGTCGATTATAACGGTACAATCATAAATATCGTTGACACCCCCGGACATGCTGATTTTGGAGGTGAGGTTGAAAGAATCCTGAAGATGGTGGACGGGGTGTTGCTCCTGGTTGACGCCTCGGAGGGACCCCTGCCGCAGACCAGGTTTGTTCTTAAAAAGGCACTTGAGCTTAAATTGACTCCGATTCTGGTTGTAAACAAGATAGACAGGTCTGATGCAAGGATACAGGAAGTTTTAAATGAGATATATGATATGTTCATTGATCTGGATGCCTCGGAAGAGCAACTGGACTTTCCTGTTGTATACGCAATTGCCAGGGACGGGATTGCAAAGCTCGGCATGGATGATGAATCAGACAATCTGAAGCCGCTTTTCGACCTTATTCTTGAGACGATTCCTGCTCCGGAAGGTGACAGGGATGGTGTCCTGCAGCTCCTTGTGACCAATATAGATTATAACGATTATATCGGCAGGCTTGCTATCGGGAGGGTTTTTTCAGGTACAGTCAGGGTTGGAGATGCCGTGGCCATGATTGACAACAAGGGTGAGGCGGTAAAGACGAAAATAACCTCCATCTACACCTTTGATGGACTCGACCGCGTGGAGACCCAGGAGGCCACTGCCGGCGATATAGTCGCCCTTGCCGGGATAGAGGGGATTACCATAGGGGATACGATTACGGATATAGAGAGACCAAAACCACTGCCGAGAATAAAAGTGGATGAACCGACTATCTCAATGGTCTTTTCCGTAAATACCTCTCCTTTTGCAGGTAAGGAAGGCACTTATGTAACGTCAAGAAAACTGCGGGAGCGCCTTGAGAAGGAACTGCTTTACAATGTATCCATAAAGGTGGATTTTGAGAATCCCGATTCATTCCGGGTTATGGGGCGAGGAGAATTACAGCTTGCAATACTTATAGAGATGATGAGGAGAGAGGGTTATGAGCTCTCTGTATCAATGCCTGAGACCATAACAAAAGATATCAACGGCGTCCTGCATGAGCCGATGGAACTGCTCGTCATAGATGTGCCTGAAGAGTTTGTTGGCGTGGTGACCCAGCAGATCGGGATAAGGAGGGGCAAGATGCTGAAGATGCAGAATAATGGACATGGCAGGGCCGTCCTTGAGTTCAGGATTCCCTCCCGGGGTTTGATCGGGTTCAGGTCCCAGTTCCTGACGGATACAAGGGGGACAGGCCTCTCAAACCATCTGTTTGACGGATACGAACCGTGGCATGGTCCCATAACAAAAAGAAAGACAGGTGCACTTGTTGCCGACAGGTCGGGAAGGGCTACCCCATATGCGCTGTTTCACATACAGCCCAGAGGGACCCTTTTTATCAAGGAAAATACACGTGTCTACGAGGGTATGGTTGTGGGTGAAAATTCGAGGGAAAATGATATGGATGTGAATATCACTAAGGAAAAGAAGCTTACAAATATGCGTGCCGCTGCCGCTGATGATACACTGCAACTGGTCCCGCCAAGGCAAATGAGCCTTGAGCAGGCCATAGAGTTTATCAAGGAAGACGAGATAGTGGAGATAACCCCTCAATCCGTGAGGCTGCGGAAGAAAGTCCTTGAGGCCAACAAGAGACCGAAGTTCCGGTCTTAGTCGTTTTGCCGTCCAGTAAGATGTCGCTTCGGGCCTATCCCCTGATCGAGCCTGCAGTGAGTCCCTCGATAATCTTCTTCTGGAATGCAAATACGAGTATTATCAGGGGGATGGTGACGACTACCGAGGCGGCTGCAATGTCGCCCCACGGTACTTCATGAAGGCCCGGGAACAGCGCAATTCCTACCGGTATTGTCCTTGATGCAACAGTGGATGTGAATGTGAGGGCAAAGAGGAACTCGTTCCATGAGAATATAAATACAAGTATTGCCGTTGCAAAGATGCCGGGCGCTGCAAGGGGCAGCATGATCTTGTAGAAGACCTGAAACGGTGTGCATCCGTCTACCCGTGCAGCAAGGTATATCTCGTCAGGAATCTCCCTGAAGAAGTTTGTGAGCACCCAGATAGCCAGGGGCAGGGAGAACGTGGTATAGGTGATTATCAGTGCAAAGAGCGTGTCTCTGAGGCCAAGGGCCCGGATTATTATATAGAGTGGACTCACTGTTGCGATTGGCGGAAACATGGATACTGAAAGGACGAAGCCGAGTATCAAACCCTTGTACCCGATCCTCAGCTTTGCAAGGCCAAAGGCGCAGAGGGAGCCGAGGATCAGGGAGAGAGTGGTGGTTGATGCTGCAACGATTGCACTGTTGAGGATGATCCTGAAAAAGGGGTTCCCCTTAAAAATGGAGATGTAATTATCCATGGTCGGTGACCTGGGCAGGATAGGGGGGAGCTTTGTCAGTTCCGTGTCAGGCTTCAGGCTTGTAATAAACTGCCACAGAAGCGGTCCCGCACAGTAAAGGGCCAGCAGTATTATCAGGAGGTAGAAGAGGGTTCTTCTCATAGTCTGACACCCTTGCTGAGCAGCTTTATATAAAATATACTGATACCCCCGGTGCAGAGAAAGACTACTACGGCAAGGGTGGAGCCGTAGCCGAACTGAAGCGTCTGAAAAAGTACCTTGTACGCATATATCGAGAGCGTCTCGGTTGTGTTGGCAGGACCGCCCCCTGTCAGTACATAGATGGCATCAAAGACCCTGAAGGCATCGAGTGTCCTGAATATGAGGACCACCAGGATTACGGGTTTAAGAAGTGGCAGGACTATCCTCGTAAAAATGTCCCACCTTCCTGCTCCATCCACCCTGGCGGCCTGGTAGAGGTCTTTTGGTATGACCTGCAGTCCTGCTGTAAGGAGGATTACCACAAAGGGGGTGGTCTTCCATACATCCATGAATACCGCTGCATTAATAGCCCAGAATGGACTTCCGAGCCAGTTTATCTTTACCCCCAGGAGATAATTCAGTATCCCGAAGTCCGTATTGTATATCCATTCCCACATCTTTGCTGAAACAACCGTGGGTATTGCCCATGGGATGAGGACAATTGCCCGTATCAGACCCTTCATCCTGAAGGACCTGTTAATGAGGAGGGCTATAGCGAGGCCGAGCAGCAGTTCCAGTGTAACCGACATTACTGTAAAGTACAGTGTGTTTTTAAAGGCATTAAAGAACCTGTCGTCTTTGAGGAGGAAGATATAATTATCAATACCTATAAACCTTGAGACGTTGAATATCAGCAGTCTCCTCTGAAGACTCAGGTACAGGACGTATATCAGGGGATATACTGTGACAATGGAGAGCAGGATCAGGGAAGGCATTACGAACCATCTTCCCCTTTCCTCGTGCCGCATTATTCTGCTCCGAGTATGCGTTCTATCTGTATCCGGGCTGTCTTTAATGCATCTTCAGGGGTCTTTATACCGGAGAGGGCAGCGCTGAATTCGGGCTGCATCACCTGGGTGATAAGCATGTAGTAGGGTGTTACGGGTCTTGGCCTTGCAGTCATAAATATATCATAGAGGCTTGCAATAAAGGGCTGCTGCGCTATCAGGTCCACATCTCTGTACAGGGATTTTCTTGTTGGTTTATAGCCGATTGTGAGGGCAAGGGTCTTTTGGGACTCGGGGGATGTGAGGAACTTAACAAATTTTTCGGCAGCCCTGGGGTTTTTTGAATACCTGTTTATCCCGAGCTGCCACCCTCCAAGGGTTGATGCAGATGATTTACCGGGAAATGACGGCAGCCTTGATACCCCGATCTTCCCCCTGACCGCGGAGCCCTCCCTCTGAAAGATGTTCCAGGCATAGGGCCAGTTTCTCATAAACAGCGCCCTGCCACTGCCGAAAATATGCCTTGTGGGCTCCTCGATTGCAGTGAGTACGAGCGGAGGGGTGACCTTGTATTTCCTTATCAAATCCACCATGAACTGTAATGCCTCTACATTTTCAGGGCTGTTGATAACCACCTTGCCGTTTCTCAGCACATCTCCGCCGTTGCTCCGGAAGTATTCGAGGACATTGCAGACGAGTCCTTCATACTGTTTGCCCTGCCATATGAAGCCGTAAATCCCGGGTTCTTTCTTCATGATATAACGGGCGGTCTTTACGAGTTCCTGCCAGGTCTTCGGTGGCGGAAAACCGTATTTTTCGAGGAGGTCCTTTCTGTAATAGAGCAGGCCTGCATCAATATACCATGGTACGGCATATACACTGCCCTTATAGGTGACGGCCTGCATGGGCCCGGGAAAGAACTCATCCCGTTTGTCTTCAGGGATAAGGTTTGACAGGTCTTTCAGCCATCCCGTCCTTGCAAATTCAGGTACCCAGATGACATCCATGCTCAGGACATCAAAATCCGAGCTCTTGCCCTCAAGGTTTATTACGTATAACTGATGCTGCTCGTCTGTGGATGCAGGAAGGGTTTCATCTTTTACCTTTATGTCCGGGTTCCGGGCTTCAAACCTGTCTATAAGTTTTCTGAAAAGGGCAGGGTCACCTGCGATCTTGCCATGCTTGAAGACAATCGTAGTCACCCCTTCTTCCGAGGGCTCCTTTTTTGACACACAGCCTGCAAGCAGCAGCGGCAGCAAGAGGAGCAGTAATATGGCATACACCAAAATTACGAACACGTAATGGTCTGTATACCACGGATATACTGTTATTGAAATTTTTTCTGTCTTTTTCATGGCAGTTTTTTCATGACAACAAAAACTGCAGAAACTCCCTTACATCTTTCTGGCTCTTCAGGTAGTAGTCGGCCTCAGGACTGCAACCTATACAGACGGATATACCGTTGCCCTTTAATACCCTGAAGGCATCCTCATCCGTGGTGTCGTCACCTATATAAACCGGCAGTCTCTCTCTTCCCGGATTCTCCCATATCCACCTGACGGCATCGCCCTTGTTCCATGCATTCAGCGGCCTTATCTCAAAGACCTTCTTGCCTGAAGTAATCCTGAATACATCCTTGTAATCATTTGCAATGCTCCAGAATATATTTAAAAACTCTCCCAGGTATTTGATCCTTACTTTCCTGTAATGAATGCTCGCGGTAATACCCTTGTCCTCTATTAAAACACCCTGAATATGGGAGAGGGCCTCACTCAACCTGTTTAAAAAATCCTTCAGTTGATCCTTGTTGACTGAAAACTCGGGGCTGATAAACGTCTTTTTGCCATCCCATATTTCTGCACCGTGATTACCTGCATAGACCAGACCCTCAATGCCGACCCGCTCTCTTACGTCCTGAAGAGTTCTCCCGCTTATTATGGCAACCGGAAACCGTTCCTTCAACTGCATAATAAGAGAGCGTATTTCTTCTGAGAGAACGGCTTTTTCAGGGGATTCAACTATGGGTGTCAGGGTGCCGTCATAGTCGAGAAAAAGAAAGAGTTTGTGTCGGGCAAGTTTCTCTTTTATCAGGCTGCCGTGGTCAAAGAGGTATTGACACTGGTTGTGTTTCATTGAGGATATGAGGGTCAACTCATGGAAGATGTCAAGTATCCATTTGTATATATCGTGTTCCTCTACCTGTTTTCTCAGGAGCCTCATCCTGTCTCTCTTTTCTTTTTCCGGCATCTTCAATGCCCTGTTTATACTGTCTGCAAAGTTTTCTATGTCATAGGGGTTTACAAGAATAGCTCCCTCCAGTTCATCAGCGGCCCCGGCAAATTCACTCAATATAAGCACCCCTTTTTCATCGGCCTGAGAGGCTATGTATTCCTTGGCTACAAGGTTCATCCCGTCGTATATCGAGCTGATCAGACCTATGTCGGCCATTCTGTAATATGCAACAAGCTCCGTATGATCAAGCTTTTTATTGATGTTTATAATCGGCTTCCAATCATCGGTTGCATATTTTTTGTTTATCTTTTCTATAAGTTTTTCAACTGTTCTCTGATAGCTGATGTAGGGTTCCTTCATTCTTGTCGGAACAGTAATCTGCAAAAAGGTGAATTTTTTTCTGTACCTCTCGTATTTCTCAAAAAAGAGGCTTAGCGCCTGCAGCCGCTTTATCAGTCCCTTGGTATACTCGAGTCTGTCCACGCCGACCCCTGTGTATTGAGGCAGGCTGGATTTTGCCCTCAGTTTTTTCATTAAACCGGAGACCTTTTTCGAATGGGCTGTTGAATTGAATCTATCGTAATCAATGCTTATAGGGAATGACTTCAGCCTTGTGGTCTGCCCCCTGTATATAACGGTTGATTCGTCATAATTGATCTCTGCATCGAGGGTCTCTTTTACGCAGTCCATAAAATTCTTGGCAAATAGGGGTATCTGAAACCCGATGATATCATTACCTAACAGGCCTTCCAGTATCTGTGTGGATTGAGGACATACCCTGAATACACTCCAGTCAGGCCACGGTATGTGCCAGAAATGGGCTATTGTAAGTGATGGTTTTTCCTCTCTCAGGATTCGGGGGACGAGGCAGAGGTGATAGTCATGAATCCAGACAACACAGTCTTCCTCAGCCTCCTGGAGGGTGGCTTCAGCAAACAGATGGTTTGCCTTCTTATAATCCTCCCAAAACCTCCTCCTGAAGTAGACCCTGTCGAGTGCGATGTGACAGAGGGGCCAGAGCACCTGATTGGAATAGCCATGATAATAATTCTCGGATACCTTTTTGGATAGCCAGACCCTTTTGAGCGTATAGGAGGGGTTTTCCGGAGGAACTGCGATGCAATCTTTTTCATCCACCGCCTCTTTATCCCCGCTGCCGCTGCCCCAGGCTATCCAGGTGCCCCCGGTTGCCTTCAGAACAGCATCCATGGCAGATGTGAGCCCCCCGGCGGGTTTATCCACTTTAGTGCCCTTAAGGGTTTTTTTATGAATATAAGGTTCCCTGTTTGAGACAATAAAAAGACCCTTGTCTATAAAATTATCCTCTATAAATGTCCTTAACCTTTTGGATTTCATAGCTCAAGGACCGATTTTCCATCGTTTTTAATCGCATACCAGACGGAAAGATAATCACGTGCCTGCCGTGTTATAAGGAAATTATTCCTTATATACTCTTTACCTCTTTCACCCATTTTCCTTACCATTTCGGGGTTGTTCAGGAACTGCCTTACTCTGAACGCTGCTCCCTCTGATGTATGGACGAGGAACCCGGTAAACCCATGCACAATCTGTAAAGGTATTCCACCTGTAGCCCCTCCTATTACCGGTTTTCCCTTCCACATTGCCTCAGAGACCGTTAGCCCGAAGCCTTCCTTGAGTGATTTCTGCAATACTACGGTTGCACTTCTCTGCAAGGCGTTTATATCCCTGTCACTAAAGGGCGGAAGGAGAAGTATGTGTATGTCGGGGTCATTGGATGCATATTCCCTGACCTCGTTCAGGACGACCTCTCCCTCGGGGTCATCACTTGCCGGACTGCCTGCAAGAATGAGGATGCAGTCGTTGTATTTCTTGACGATTCTGTAAGCCTTTATAACCCCTATAGGGTCTTTAAATCTGTCAAATCTTGATACCTGGAGCATTATCGGCCTGTCAGCCGGTATTTTATATTTTTCAAGTGTTTCTCTTATTTCATCTTCAGTCAGGTCCCTGTTCTTTTCACTTAACGGGTCAATGGATGGGGGAATAATGAACTCATCTATTGACATTGCCCTGGCAAACTTTGAGACGGAGAAGATGGCGGCGTCGTATTTTTCACAATATCGCCTGAGATAATCACAAACCTCTTTCACGGGATTTGAGACATCTATATGACATCGCCACAGCCATGGAGCATTGCCGGATTCGGAGTAATCCTGAATCTTGAATTCAATCAGCGGAGCAGGTTGGGGGTCATGTATAAGAACTGCATCTGCTTCAAGATTGAGCTTTTTGGAGTTCCTCTTATTGACCTCGTAGTGATACTGCCACATCTCTTCCGTTATAACTTCAAAGTTACCCTGAATGGCATTATGAATCTTCTTTGTTATGTCAAAAAACCTTTCATCACCCTCTATGATTTCCCACCTTGCATCAATGCCGAGGTCCCTGAGTATCGGTATCATCCGTTGTAGTATTTCGGCAACGCCACCACCTGCGCGTGTGGAATTTATGTGCAGAAAAGACTTGTCACGAAATATTTCACCAAGCTTCTGCAAAAGAATTAAATCGCCCTTTGGTGCTATACCGGCATATTTAGCTATCATTCCTCGACTCCCGTAATCTCCATATCATTTTTAACCTTCTCATCAACGATCTCCATTATGTGTTCCCTGATCCCTTCTATGCTATGCATGAACGGGTCTATGGCCCATAGTTTTTTTGCAAGCTCCTGCTCACCCAGCACTTCATCAAACCATTTTGAGAAGTCATCAATTCCTCCGCCAAGGCGTGTCCTTGCCTCGTAGAAGTGATAGTAAATAGATGCGCCGTCAATGTATCTGATTGCAATAAGGAACTCGGCGAGATTCCTTGCCCTGATGCGGGCGGGGAAGACAATGGTTATGGTTTCGTTAAAGTAAAACTCTTCTCCGGCCAAAGCCTCCCTTGGTTCCGGAAAGTTTTCCAGATAATTGTCTGCTACAGTAAGGAGTGCGGTTCTGAGTTCAGAGATGTCTTTGAACTCGTAGGGGTCAATGCTTGAGAGTTGTTCAGCCAGTGCGCTCTCTTCAAGGGATTCACCTACCCAGTGAGCAAAATCATTTGTGTATTCACGTATTCGGCCTTTCAGAAAATACTGACAGGTATGATGAAATATAGACTCTTCGCTGACAGTAGCAATCAGGTCTCTCAATTCGCGCAGGTTTCTTGCCCTCTTTGCAGTTGATTTCAGGATACTTATACACTGCATAAACTCAAATGGCTTTGCCCTGTTTTTAATGTCGTTCATGGTCCTCCTTTTAACTTTTGTATAAGGCGAACAAGTTACACAACTAAAGGTCTTTTTTTATAACCACCCGATTATAAAATTCACACTTTTTACAATCACCTATCTTCTGTGCAAATATTCCCCTGGCTCTTCCCTCGCAAAAAGTTCCTGCCACACCCCAACAGATCCTTCCGTAGTTAGGATAAGCCGGACAGGTACTCTCATCGCCATCACCCGCTTTATCAACCCCGCATTTGGTGTATTCCCAGCATTGTGTCTTGAATGCATCACTTGCCGGCACATACGGGAAGTAAAGGCTGAATGTTGACCCCTCTCCGACCGTGCTGGAGACACTTATAAACCCTCGGTGTTCGTCCATAATCTTTTTACATATTGAAAGCCCCAGCCCCGTGCCCTTTCCAACCTGTTTGGTTGAATAAAATGGCTCAAAAAGTCTTTCCAGCTTCTCTTCAGGAATTCCGGTACCTGTATCGATTATATCAAAAACCACGCAGTTAATATAATTTTTTTGTTCCATGCGCGTTCTGATCGTCAGGGTACCTCCCTTCTGCATTGCATCAAGGGCATTGATAATAAGGTTGTTGAGTGCCTGTATGACCTGATCCTTATCTATCAGAATCTTCGGCAGGTCTGAATCTAATTCTTTCTTAATCTCAATTCCCTGTTCCTTACATAATTCATTAAAGGCTTTTAAAGTCTCTGATGCGATATTGTTGATGTTTTCGTAGTTTAAATGGTATTTTGCCTCTCTTGAAAAACTGAGTACATCCCTCAATATCCGCTCAAGCCTTTCCACTTCCGAAGATATCAACCTTGCGTATTCCTCTTCCTTTGTGTCTTTCTTTATGCGTTTCTCAAGTCTTCTTGCAAAACCACCGATGGCGGTCAGAGGGTTCCTTATTTCATGAGCAATATCAGCAGTGAGCCTGCCGAGTGCGGAAAGTTTTTCAGCCTCTATGAGTTTGTGCTGCAACTTTCTCAGTTCATCAATTGATTTGAGGAGCTCCCTGTTCAGTTTCTCGATCTCTTCCTTGTCTTTTCTCAACTTTTCCGACAACAGGCCGAGGGGCACGGCTATCAGAAACAGGAAGGATACACGTAAAGAGAACTCGGTCCAGTGCAGGGCTGTGAAGTCAAAATTGCCGCTGAACATGTAAGTGATGGTTGATATGACGGCAACACCAAGGCCGAAGAGGTATCCATAATAGAAAGCGTGCAGGGCTGTCAGGAGATAAAAGCCGATAAAGAAACTGTTGTTAAACCCGCCGGAATATTTTGTCAGGAGATAAACAAAGGAGAGGTCGAACCCCAGTGAGAGGACATAGATAGCCCTTTTTTTTTCGAATTTCAGAAATAACAGCAGGTAAAGCAAAAGACAGTATGCAATAAAGTATTGAAGTATTGAGGAAAATACCCCGATGTTCTCTTCATGTATCTGTGAAAATTTCAGCCAGCCATACCCGCCGGCAAGTACAATAACCCTGAGAATCAGAAAGCCGAGGTCGGAAATCTCCCATTCCCTCTCAACCACATTCCACTTGTTTCCGAGTATCTTGAGGAAGTTCTTCATTTAAACCTCGCCACTATATTGTACGTTGTCATTTTACCAGAAGGATTCTCAAATTACTATTTTACAATAATCCCTTCCCTTTTAACCAAACGTTGGTCGCATCCGGATCCGCCATGCCGGTATGCCGGGGGTTGTTTTTGTTCTGTGGGCAGCGGGTTTTCGATTGCCAAAAGCCTCACCTAAAGACTATAATTATTTCCAGGATGAAAACTTTAAGACTGGCACTTGCACAGATTAATACCACTGTTGGTGACCTTGAGGGTAATACGGAGAAAATTGTCCGTAATATTCAGAGGGCAGGGGAGGCCGGAGCCGATATCGTAGCTTTCCCCGAGATGGCAGTCACGGGTTACCCCCCTGAGGACCTCCTGCTGAAACCCAGGTTTATTGATGATAACCTGTCAGCCCTTGATGAGATCAGGAATTCAGTCGGGGATATAGTGGTTGTTGTGGGTTTTGTTGACAGGACGTCTGATATTTATAATGCCGCTGCTATAATACACAATAAAGAGGTTGTTCATGTGTATCACAAGAGGTATCTCCCGAATTACAGTGTTTTTGACGAGATGAGATATTTTCAGGCTGGTGACGAATACCCGGTCTACAGGCTTGGTGATGCCCTGGTGGGAGTCAATATCTGCGAGGACATATGGTATCCTGACGGTCCTGCAAGGACACAGGCACTTGCAGGCGCAGAGGTTATAGTGAATATCAATGCCTCACCGTATCATATTGGCAAGGCATGTTTCAGAGAAAAAATGCTCTCAACAAGGGCCTCGGACAGCTCTGTAATCATTGCATATCTGAATATGGTCGGTGGGCAGGATGAACTCGTCTTTGATGGTCATAGCCTGATATTTGATGAGTGCGGAAACCTGCTCTTCAGGGGGAGGCAGTTTGACGAGGAATTGATAATAATAGACCTGAACCTTGATGCCGTATTCATGAGGAGACTTCATGATCCGAGAAGGCGTCAGGAGGTATTTGCCCTCCACGAGGATACCGTCTCTATCATGCCTGTACATGACAGGGTTATACAGAGGAGCGTGAAGTACAAATATAGCCCGTCATTGCCTTGTAGCGAGATGGAAGAGGTTTATTCCGCACTTGTTCTCGGTACAAGGGATTATGTGCTGAAGAACGGTTTTAGAAATGTTGTGATAGGCCTGAGCGGGGGGATAGATTCTTCCCTTGTGGCAACAATCGCAGTGGATGCCCTGGGAAAGGAACGGGTAAAAGGAGTCTTTATGCCCTCTCCCTATACTTCCGGGGAAAGCAGAGAGGATATTTTCAAGCTTGCAGGGAACCTTGATATAGAGGTTTCAGATATCCCGATAGACGAAATATTTCAGTCTTACCTCAAATCACTCAGCGCTTTTTTTAAAGACCTGCCCCCCAATGTCGCAGAAGAAAACATTCAGGCAAGGATAAGGGGTAACCTCCTCATGGCCATGTCCAACAAGTTTGGATGGCTTGTACTGACAACAGGAAATAAATCAGAGATGTCTGTTGGTTATGCAACACTTTACGGTGACATGGCGGGCGGATTTGCAATAATAAAGGATGTCCCAAAGACCATTGTCTATAAAATATCGAAGTTGAGAAACGAGAAGGCAGGGATGGCCCTTATACCCGAGAGGGTCTTGTGGAAGGAGCCTTCAGCGGAATTAAGGCCTGAGCAGAAGGACACGGATACCCTTCCTGCATATGAGGTGCTTGACCCTATCCTTAAGGCCTACATTGAGGAGGACAGGAGTTTTGACGAGATTATAAACCTTGGCTGTGAGGTGGAGTGTACAAAGCGGGTTATTGATATGATTGACAGGAGTGAATATAAGCGGCGGCAGGCGCCCCCGGGTATCAAGATTACCCCCAGGGCCTTTGGCCGTGACAGACGGTTTCCCATCACGAATAAATACAGGAGCTACTGATGGCAGATATTGAAACTTGCAGGTTTAAACTCCCGGATTTCAGGTTTCTGCTCTTTTTTATCGTTTTAATCTTCTTCTTCTCCGGGTGCAGCCGGACCAGCTCTGACTCAAAGGGCCCCTTTACCAAAACCGTCAATCCCGGGATTATCCAGCTTACGCCGAAAAAGCCTGTCAGGATTGTCCTGAAGAGGACGACAAGGGGTGATTATACATGGGAGCTGAGAGGGGATGATGCCGGGAATATAATCAATACAGACAAGAGATTGAGGAGATATTTGTCTGAAAATGATAGTAATGAAAAAGGACAGGCTAATCCGGGCCGTTTACAGAAATAAAGAGCTAAAGGAGGGACAGTTTATGGGAAAAGAGGGTTTTTCCGTCAGGGAGATTCTTGAGCAGGCCGTAAGGACTGAAAAACTGGGGTATGATTTTTATTCGTCAATGGCTGAAAGGTTTAAAGACAGGGTAGAACTTAAAGACCTCTTTGAAACCCTTGCCAAAAAGGAACAGATACACGAACAGAGGTTTGAGAGACTGGAGGAGAGTATTGGTGATGGGGAGACAGAGGGATGGGAGGATGTTTCCGAGTACATGAGGGCCTTTGTGGAGTCGGGGTTTTTTCTTGGGTCAGACAAGGCCCTTGTAAGGATGAAGGAAATAGAGAGTATTCAGGATGCGGTTGAGTTTGCCCTGGCTTTTGAAAAAGAGACCCTGCTCTATTTTCTTGGTTTGAGAAAGACCGTTAAGGAAAAAGATATTATTGACGCAATAATAGACGAGGAGCAGAGCCATATTACGTGGCTGAACAAGTTTAAGGACAGATTTTTAAAGTAAGTAATTCAGGATTATTTAACCGGGACACAGAGTTTGAAAAACAGAAATCAAGACTGCATTGGCCGCAGATTTTCGCAGATAAACGCAGATATTTAATAAAACTGATTTTAAAATCCTGACAATCTGTGTTTATCTCTGTCCTGACAGTCTTTTTTGCAGTTTTCTGTCTTGTCTTTTCTCTGAGTGGCCGAAAATTTGATAAAATGAATGGTATACTCTATATAGTTGCTACACCGATAGGAAACCTTGAGGATATAACTTTAAGGGCCTTGAGGATATTAAAAGAGGTGGATGTTATAGCGGCAGAGGATACAAGACATACAAGAAAACTCCTCAGCCGTTACGGCATATCAAAGAAGCTTGTCAGTTACTGGGGGGCCAGGGAGAAGGCAAGGGCAGAAGCCGTGATTTCAAGACTCAAGGAGGGTCAGGATGTTGCCCTTGTTACGGATTCAGGGACCCCCGGGATATCCGATCCCGGTGAGGTGGTAATAAGAGGGGCAATAGATGAGGGGCTGAATGTTGTTGCGGTGCCGGGTCCTTCCGCTATAATTGCGGCCCTTTCAATCTCGGGGATAACGTCAAGGGAGTTTGTATATCCGGGGTTCCTGCCGCCAAAGCATAATATGCGGGTAAAGATGCTTGAGGAACTCAGGCTTGAACACAGGACCATGGTCTTCTACGAGGCCCCGCATAGATTATTGGACTCGTTGAACGATATTTACGAGGTGTTCGGAGACAGGTACTGTGCCGTATGTCATGAGTTGACCAAATTAAATGAAGAGGTCTTGAGGGGTATATTATCCGTGCTGATCGAGGAACTTCAACAAAAGGTTATTGCGGGTGAGTATGTGCTGGTGCTTGAGGGTAAGGTGGTGGAGGGGATTACAGTGGAAGAGGCCATTCCCGAGGTATGGGGCCTGATGAAGAAGGGGCTGAGACGAAAAGAAGCGGCAAGGATGATATCGCAACAGTATGGTCTTAGTCAGAAGGCCCTTTATGATGAGAGTTTGAGACGGGAAGGCAGCGATGAAGCTTAACCCCCTTGCCCTTGGTGTGGCGCTTGGAATTGTATGGGGTGGTGCGCTCTTTTTTACTACCGGACTTAGTTACTACACGGGGTATGGAAGGCTTTTTCTCCAGGCCCTTGCAGAGTCGATCTATCCCGGTTATTCAATCACACCGGCCGGCACTTTTATCGGCTTTGTCTACGGTTTTCTGGATGGCTTGACAAGTGGTTATCTGATCGGGTGGATCTACAATAAAATTATTCGCTAAGGCTTTTCTCCGGGGTGTTCTCCATGTTGAAAATAGGTGTGCTTGCATCAGGAAGAGGTTCAAATTTTCAGGCAATAATCAATGCCGTCAAAACGGGGTATCTGAAAGCAAGTGTTGAGGTCCTTATCACGGACAATCCCGCTGCCTATGCAATAAAACGGGCAGAGGACAATGGAATTGCCGGTCTTGTTATGAGACCGCCGGATTATTCTTCGCCGGATGGATATTATGTGGCTGTTGCGGATGAACTGGGGAAACGGGGTGTGGGACTTGTTGTCCTGGCCGGGTTTATGAGGGTTGTAGGAAAACCCCTCATTGATGTATTTCCAATGAGGATAATGAACATCCATCCGGCACTGCTTCCGTCCTTTCCGGGTCTTCATGCCCAGAGACAGGCAGTCAGCTACGGCGTCAAACTCTCCGGTTGCACTGTCCACTTTGTTGATGAAGGTATGGATACCGGACCCGTCATAATACAGGCGGCTGTGCCCGTCTATCACGATGATACAGAGGTGAGCCTTTCCGAGAGAATATTAAAATATGAACACAGGATATTTCCTTATGCAATAAGGTTGTTTGCTGAAGGGAGGCTCGAGGTGAAAGGGCGGGTAGTAAAGATTCAGGGTCGGATTAAGGATGAGGGTGTTGTTATCAGCCCGCGCATTGACAGCTGAAAGATGGAAGATGATTGCAGGGCAGGGAGTTTTTCAGAGAGCCGGTCCCGGGTGGGTGACATTGGCCATCCTGCGAAACTGAGAACTTGACTCTATCAACTCAGAATAAGTTCCCTTTGCTGTAACCTTACCTTTTTCAAGCATATAAATCACATCGCATTCCTGAACGGTCGTTAAGCGGTGTGCAACCATGATAACAGTTTTTTTCCGGGATATGTTCCGGATTGCCTCCATAATGGCATTTTCAGTAATCCCGTCCAGTGCGCTGGTTGCTTCATCAAAAATGAGTACCTTGGGGTCATGGTACAACGCACGGGCAATCCCGATCCGCTGTCGTTGTCCGCCACTTAGCCTGACCCCCCGTTCGCCGACCAGGGTATGATAACCATCAGGCAAGTCATGCATAATAAAATCGTGCAGGTTCGCAATTCGTGCCGCCCGTTCCACGGCTTTGTTATCAATTTCGTTGTCTCTAACCCCAAAGGCAATATTGCGTATGACGGTATCATCAGTGAGGTAAATGGATTGCGGAACATAGCCGAGGTTTTTCTGCCAGCTACGGACATTTGCCCGGGTAATCTCGATACCATCAACAATGAGTTGCCCTTTAGCAGGTGACAGCAGACCCAGCATAATGTCCACTGTTGTGGTCTTTCCGGATCCCGTAACCCCGACAAATCCAACGGTTGTTTTAGACTTGATCTCAAGGTTCAGGTTATTAACTGTAGGTGTGGACGTATTGGGGTAGTAATATACGATATTACGAAGTTCTATCCTGTCTTTAAATTCCAATGGGGGCGTTGTTTCAGGATGATCAAAAGCCGTGTCTGAGTCGGGAGCCTGCGGGCTTAGGTCGTTGTGTAAGATATCCAGTGCAGGGAGGTTATAACGGATAGTTGTCATTCCGATGAATATTCGCTGTAATGCCGGCATAAGCCGGTATCCTGCAAAGGCATATAACGAAATCAGGGGCAATGCTGTTTCAGCGTTCTGCTTTACTCCGATTAGATACAACACTATTAGAAGTATCCCCCCGAATGCAATTGTCTCAAGTGCGTACCTGGGTAATTGAGACAATATCTGGCTGGTTGCCTCATAACCTGCAAACTGACGTGATGTAGTAAAGTATCGCTGAAGAAAGACGGATTCCCTGCCAAAGAGCTTCAAATCCTTGACACCTCCCAGGGCCTCACTCGCTACCTTAAAACACTGCGTTCTTGCTTCGGCAGAGGTCTTGCCGATCCTGGCCAATTTCATACGTATAAGCCCAAAAACAGTCGCATATGCTCCTCCCAGTACTATAGCTACTGTTACTGCAAGTAATGGGTCCACCACTATCAACAATCCAAGGATACTCAAGGCAACAACTATTTTGGTTAATACCTGCATGCCCGGCATCAGCACTCCGCCAATTACACGATGGACTTCCATAAGAATATTCTTGCTTAAATCCGCTGTATTGCGATTAAGAAAAAAGACATATGGTTGGCTGAGATACTTATTGAGAAGCCGTACAGAGAGAGAATGTCCCTGCAAAAAAGTGAAGCGTAATAACAGCCATGTGATAAAGGATGAAAATCCGTTGCCAAAGGCCAGCACTGCCAGGACAGTTACTCCACTAAAGAAGAGAAACTGGTTTGAACTGGAAAAACCCAATGCATTGTAAACTTGACTCAGGTATTTGTTTGTATGGATGATTGCCGGGTTTGAAACAATTCCCATAAAAGGAGCAATAGAGACGATGCCTGTAATCTCGGTCAAACCCATAATCAGGATACCGCCAAACAGCCAGCAGATATGACGCTTCTCACGCTTTGAAAACAATGCAAATATTTTACTGAAGTTTTTAATCATAATGGGATAAGAAATTTGCCTCCCGGTTTGTAGAAGGGAGAAAAAGCCTCAGTTAACCGAAGCCTCTTCCATTCTTTTTTCTGCTTCTATATG
Organism: bacterium; assembly: GCA_036244995.1. Taxonomy (GTDB): domain Bacteria; phylum Nitrospirota; class Thermodesulfovibrionia; order Thermodesulfovibrionales; family JdFR-85; genus BMS3Bbin07. The sequence goes on from BTTF01000020.1 coordinate 20,724, forward strand.
ATTTTATCATAGAATGCAGACTATTGAAAAATCAGTCGGGAAAAGGTTTTGACCGGACGTATGTGAGCCATATAGTCTATGCATACCGACATTACTTAATCTATCCTGTATATTTTATCATATTTCATAGTATATAAGTAAAACCGTCCTTTAGTTTCAATCCTGTGAAATACATCCGGGAAGCCGGACGACGCTGAGTTTTACTGAGGCAAAAAAACATTTAAAATAATAAAAAACAGAGAATATAACATCAGGAACCGAACTTCTCGCAGAGTTCTTCAATGAACTTTTCCAGTTCCTCCGGTGGCAGCAGGTGCTCAGGCATTTTGGTGTCAAGCATGATTGCCTTGTCTATCTTTTTAAGGAGGGTTATCACTCCATGTGTGATTATTTTTCCTCCAAAACCTTCCGGAGGGTCTTCTATGAGGAGGCTTTCTGTGTTCCAGATGTCATCAGTTGGTGCGATTCCCTTACACTCTGAGAGGATTATTGTTTTAGGGGTCGCTCCGGCCTCTATTGCCATGGAACGGATTTCATGGTTTACAATCTGAAGCCCCCTGATTACAGGGTTTGACATTGCCTTGTGTCTGCCCTTTGTGATGGGCAAAAAACGTTTAAAATTTACCCCTGAACAGTAGACAAGCCTTTTTTTGCCGGGTATGACCACAAAATAAAGGGCATCGTTTATGTATTCAAGACGATCATCTGATTTCATACCAGATAATATAACAAAAAAGATAAACCCCTTGCATTGGATAATCCTGGGTGTTTCCCGTTATTGAAAAAAATCAGAACCCTGTGCTATTCTAATTTGACAATGTAACCATATGGCTGGATGTCAGGGAAGAGGGGTGAAAATCCCCCGCTGCCCCGCAGCCGTGAAGGGAACGAAAGCCCAAAGGAAGCCACTGTCATGGGTAACACCATGGCGGGAAGGCGGGTGAGTAGGCAAGAGAAGCGGTTTAACCCGCAACTCGTAACTTTTTTTGCCCTGAGCCGGAAGACCTGTCCAGACCAGATATAAACTGAAATCTTTTCTCGCGGGAGGAAAAGAGATGGACTTCATACGTCTGCCTCATTACGCAGTGCCTTTTCTACATAGCCCCATACATACACGGACAGCTACCCCTGCGATTGTTTTCCCCCGGATATATTCAAGCACGTTGCGAGCTGAAATATCAGTGTGTCCCGGAATGATCGAATCACTTGCCTCAGAGGAGGTGCATGTGGAAAAGTGCCGTGAATACAACAAAATACAGCGCGGGTAGATGAACTGCCAGGGAGGCGGAATGTTTAAGGAGATACAAAAGAGAGACGGCAAGACAGTAAGATTCGATGCAGAGAAGATTACAAATGCAATTGTAAAAGCCGGTGCTGCAACCGGAGAGTTTAACGGTGAGGTTGCCGGGCGGCTGACGCTCAGGGTGCTGAACCTGGCAGCGCAGGTCATTGGCAACAGGGTTCCGGCTGTTGAGGAGATTCAGGACATCGTAGAGGAGGTGCTTCTGTCTTCTGTTTACCGCAGAACCGCCAAGGCGTATATACTCTACAGGGAGCAGCATGCCAGGATCAGGAAGATTACTACGAAGGCGGACATTGACCTTGTAGACCATTACCTGAAGCAGCTTGACTGGAAGGTTAATGAAAACAGCAATATGGGCTTCTCTCTCCAGGGGCTGAACAACTACATCTCTTCAGAGATCAGCATGATTTACTGGCTGAACAAGATATACCCTCATGAGGTCAGGAAGGCCCATCTTGACGGAGATTTTCATATCCACGATCTGAATATCCTTTCCGTGTACTGTGTCGGGTGGGACCTTCATGACCTTCTTTTTCAGGGATTCAAGGGTGCCTCAGGCAAGATAGAGAGCAGTCCTGCAAGGCACTTCCGGAGTGCTCTGGGCCAGGTGGTCAACTTTTTCTACACCCTTCAGGGAGAGGCAGCAGGAGCGCAGGCATTTTCCAATTTCGACACCCTTCTCAGCCCCTTTATAAGATACGACGGCTTGAGTTTCAGGGAGGTCAAGCAGGCACTCCAGGAGTTTGTCTTCAATATAAACGTTCCAACAAGGGTTGGTTTTCAGACACCCTTTACAAACATTACCCTTGACCTTACGGTTCCGGGAAACTTTGCAGACCAGCCGGTTGTTGCAGGCGGCAGGATGCGGGATGAGACCTACGGGGAGTTCCAGAAAGAGATGGACCTGTTCAACAGGGCATTTTTGGAGGTGATGCTTGAAGGAGATGCCAAGGGCAGGGTCTTTACCTTTCCCATCCCCACCTACAATATTACGAAGGATTTCGACTGGGATAACCCGAACCTTGATATCCTGTGGGAGGTGACTGCCAGATATGGTATTCCCTATTTCTCAAACTTCATCAACTCTGACATGAAGCCCGAGGATGCCCGCTCCATGTGCTGCAGGCTCAGGCTCGATAACCGTGAGCTGCAGAAGCGGGGCGGCGGGCTCTTTGGTGCAAACCCCCTGACCGGCTCGATCGGTGTGGTCACCATCAACATGCCGAGGCTTGGTTATTCAGCCAGGGATGCTGATGAGTTTATTGCCCTCCTGGACAGGCTGATGGTTATGTCCAGAGAGAGCCTTGAGATAAAGAGAAAGGTTCTGGAGAAATTTACGGAAGGCAACCTCTATCCCTATGCAAGGTACTACCTCAGGAGTGTCAAGGAACGCTTTGATGAGTACTGGAAGAATCACTTCTCCACAATCGGCCTTATAGGGATGAACGAGGCGTGTCTGAATCTCTTCAACAAGGGGATTGCATCTCCGGAAGGACATGCCTTTACGCTCAGGGTGATGGATTTTATGAGGGAAAAGCTGGTGGGGTTCCAGGAAGAGACAGGCAATAACTATAACCTTGAGGCAACACCGGCAGAGGGGACCTCATACCGGCTGGCAAGGATCGACAAGGACAGGTTTTCAGGGATTGTCTGTGCCAATGAGGTTCAATACCGCACACTCAATGCAGAGCCTTTTTATACTAATTCCACACAGTTACCCGTGGATTTTACGGACGATATGTTTGAGGCGCTTGATCATCAGGACACGGTACAGCAGAGATATACCGGTGGAACAGTGCTGCATCTCTTTATCGGTGAGAAGATAGAAGATACAGGGGCACTGAAGAGACTTGTAAAGACGATCTGTGAACAATATCACCTTCCCTACTTTACCGTTACCCCAACGTTCAGTGTCTGCCCTGTGGACGGATACATTGCCGGTGAGTTTGCAGAGTGTCCCCGTTGTCATGAGGAGACAGAGATTTATTCCCGCATAGTCGGCTATCTCCGGCCTGTGAGACAGTGGAACAAGGGCAAGAAGGAGGAGTTCAGGACCCGGAAGGAGTTTGTGCCGGCATGACGATCGGGGGTCTTCAGAAATTCTCCTTAATAGATTATCCCGGAAAAATCAGTGCCATTGTCTTTATGCAGGGCTGTAATTTCAGATGTGCCTACTGTTATAACCGGGAGCTTGTTTACCCGCATTTGTTTAAGGAACCGATACCGGAAAACGAAATCCTCTCCTTTCTTGACAGTAGAAAGGGGTTGCTCAATGGGGTAGTCGTGACAGGGGGAGAGCCACTCCTTCAGGATGACCTCGGGGAGTTTCTCGGGCAGGTCAAGGCTATGGGGTACCGGATAAAACTGGACACCAACGGCTCAAGGCCTGACAGGCTTGAGGAGTTGCTGAGAGAGGGGCTTGTTGATTATATGGCAATGGACTACAAGGCTCCACTCAGCAGATACCCGGGTGTTACCGGCGTGGAGATCGATAAAGAAAGAATACGCCGGTCAATTGAAGTAATAACAGGAAGCGGACTTTCCTACGAGATGAGAACAACTGTCTTTAGCGGGCTGGAAATGAGTGATCTCCATGATATGATGATGGAGCTGCAGTCCATGAATGTGGAGAGTTATTTCCTTCAGGTCTTCAAACCTTTTTTGGGATGTAAGGAAGACCTTTCTCCGGAATATCCGGATATTGAATACCTGTATGAAAATCTTCTGTGCAGGTTCTTGAGATACGGCATCAGAAACACAAACAAGGAGGCATACAAATATGCTGGTTATAGGTGAGAAGATAAATGTGCTGGCCCCTGCTGTATATGAGAGTCTTGTATCCGGAGACCTTTCCCGGGTTGTCAGCCTTGCCGTTCTGCAGGTTGAATCGGGTGCGGATATGCTGGATGTGAACATCGGGCCTGACATTGCCGGTGGAGAACGGCTTATGAAGGATGTGGTTGAGGCCATCCAGCAGAATGCGGATGTGCCCCTTTGTCTTAATGGAACGCCTGAAATAATAGAGGCAGGGCTTGGAGTTTACAGGGGAAGGGCAATAATAAACGGAGTTACCGGTGACAGGGAGAGAATGGGAAGACTGCTTTCCCTTGCGTCTGAGTTCAAAGCCGGCATTATAGGCATGACCCTTCCGGAAAGGGGTTATGCAGGCAGTATAAACGAGAAGTGCAGTATTGCAATGGATATCATTGAGGAAGCTGCTGTGCATGGGATTATGCAGCCCGACATCTACCTTGACCCGGTGCTTGCTTTGTTTTCAATGAATTTCAATGCACTGACCGAGGCAGCCGGAGCAATCCGTCTCTTTAAAGAGACCTTTCCGGCAGTAAAGACCATGGTGGGATTGAGCAATATCTCACAGGGATTGAAAGGAGATAACAGGTCTGTGATGAACAGTTCTGCTCTTGGGGTACTGGCAGGAGGTGGTCTTGATGCCGTAATACTGAATCCTCATGACAGGATAGTTATGGAGACGGCAAAGACCGTAAAGCTCCTGTGTGCAGGAGGTATATACTGCGACGCCTATCTCTGCGGATAAGGTCAGCATTACTGCCTTTGGTTCAACAGGGCAGGGCAGGAGTGTATCAATAAGGATATTTATTGTTTTGACCCTGTTAATCGGGATATTTCCATTACAGTTTTACAGTTGACAGTAAAGGAGGTGAGAGCAGCAGGCAGTAATCTATAAACGTATTTTGACCATATGGCTGGATGTCAGGGAAGAGGGGTGAAAATCCCCCGCTGCCCCGCAGCCGTGAAGGGAACGAAAGCCCGAAAGAAGCCACTGTCATGGGTAACACCATGGCGGGAAGGCGGGTGAGTAGGCAAGAGAAGCGGTTTAACTCGCAACTTCATAACCCGCAACTCGTAACTGTCTTATCGCCCTGAGCCGGAAGACCTGTCCAGACCGAAAAAAACCAAAAAATTTCTCGCGGGAGGAAAAAAAATGAAAGCAAAGCATCTTTTGTATTTTGTTTTTATCACCATTTGTATCTTGTCCTTTGTCACCCCTGCATCTGCAGGTGATGATGCAACAACTTTAGGAGAGATTGTCGTTACTGCAACAAGAGTTGAAGAACCAAAGAAGGATGTTTCCGCCTCTGTACAGATAATCACACAGGAAGATATCAAGGATTCAACTGCAAGGAATGCCGGTGACCTCATTGGAGAGGCAGCCCTTGGTAATATCATGAAATATCCAGGTGCCCTGACAGGTACGATCGGCCTGAGAGGATACAGTAGCAGTCTCCTTGATACCCTGAAGAGCAGGGTGCTTATCCTTATAAACGGTAATAATGCAGGTACGGTAAACCTTGCAAAGATTCCTGTGGATGATATTGAGAGGATAGAGATAGTCAAAGGGCCGGCCTCTGTACTTTATGGTTCGTCCGCCATGGGGGGTGTTATAAACATAATCACCAGGAACGGCAGGAAGGAAGGTGTTCACGGTTTTGCCGGCGGTGAAGCAGGTTCCTGGGATTACTGGAAAGCCCAGGCGGAATTAAGTGGAAAGAAAGGGGTTTTTGACTATTATCTCACGGCCGGTCGTTCATCAGAGAATGATTATGAGACAAAGGATTACGGAAAAATTGACAACACGGGATACAATGACGAGACAGTCTCTCTCCGCCTTGGTTACAGACTTTTGGACAAAGGCCATATCACTGTGGGATTTCAACATTGGAAGGGATGGGATATAGGTTCCCCGGGTCCTGTATACTCACCGGACCCTGATGATTACAAGGATTCCTCAAGGAATGGCTTTGATATAGGATACAAGACAGAGACGTTCAATGCAAAGTATTACCTTGTCAAAGACAGGGATGAATGGCATTCATTCCGGGGCACAGGTAATTCAGATATTTATCTGAAAAAGACCGGTACCCAGGGTCTCAGCTTTCAGAAGACGTTTCCTTTAGGCAACCACAGGATAATAGCAGGCGGACAATGGGACAGGATTAAAGTTGATAGTTCAATTAATACCGGTGCTCCCTACAATCCCAATGCAAAATACGACAGTTACGGTGTCTTTACAGAAGACAGGCTGAGCCTCCTGGAGAAAAAACTCCTCCTGAACGCAGGCATTCGTTACGACTACTTCAGAAACGAGATACTGTCAACTCCCGGCCTTGCAGTCAATCCCCGCAAGGAAGACCTTGACCATCTGACGGTAAGAGGAGGCATTGTCTATAAATTAACAGACAGCTTTAGCCTCAAAGGTAATATCGGAACCGCCTTCCGTGCCCCGGCGCCTGATGAGCTTGCAACGGATTATGTCTCTTCCTGGGGGACAACCTATATCGGGAATTCCGATCTGAAGCCGGAAAAGAGCACCTCCTATGATGCCGGAGTCAACTATGCAAGGGAACTCCTGAAGGCGGACCTTACCTTCTTTCACAGCAGGTTCAGGGACAAAATACTCACCTATTACGATCCGGGCCTTTCAGCGATGACATGGAAAAATGTTGATGGAGCGGTACTTCAGGGTATAGAGGCAAATGTATCTTATGATGCAGGCCTTGCCTCAGGACTTGAGATTTCGGTCGAGCCATTTGCAAACATCACCTACAACACAAGGTATTCGAATAAGGACGAGGAAGAGATATCCAGTTATGGAAAGACTCTCCTTTATACCCCGAAATGGACGGGCGCCTTTGGTATAAGGGCCGGTCAGGATAGATGGGATGTAAGGCTTATAGCTAATTATACAGGGGACGAAAAGGTACAGGACTGGGACTTCTCATCCCCGACATATAACGATGTTGTAGATAAGGGTGACTTTACTGTGGTGAATCTTAAGGGGTC
>BTTF01000021.1:0-27326 GCA_036244995.1 bacterium
CCCGCACTCTCTGCCACCCCCGCGTTCTTCATGGCAAGCTTCTTCTTCTCGGAACTCAAGGTCTTCAGCACCTTGACTCCAAGGGGGGTTATACCGTATCCCTTAATCTGATTACTCGTTATCAGATTAAGGGCCTTAAGCTTTTTCATGTTATACCTGATCCTCTCGGCAGGAACCCTAAGCCTCTTTTCAAGGTCCCTTGAAGGCAGATAATCGTATTCCCTCAGCAGCCTCAGTGTCTTTATAATCCAGGGGATTGCGTTCTTCTGGTCGTCAATGATGAGCTTTTCCTTGAGGTTATAAAGCTCGGAGTCCTTTACGTTACCCATAGCCTTCTTGTAATTCTCGATATCCTCGCCAATGTACTCAAACTCTATTCTGACAGCCCTTTCCTGCTCAAAATCAACCCTCCTTTCAGCCATCTCCTCAAACTCTCTCTGAAAGACTGCAAGAGAGGTATAGCCACACCGATTTAATTCCTCAGGTGTTATATCCGGGAGTTTTTTGAAATCCACATCAAGCACCCTGAGAAGACCAAGATTATATGCCCTGTATATCTTGCCTCTCAGAACCCTGAGGGTATCCCAGGGCTGAAAGGTCAGGGTAATCCTGCCGGCCTTTATATCGTCATGGTATTTTTTAAAAAAACGAAACATCTTCAACCTCCATCCATTGTTATAGTCCTTCTCCAGATAATCGAAGAAAGACAAATTAGTAGTTAATTATATATAATACTATATTTTACGGAAAAATTAAAGGATTTTCATTCGGGGGGGGCTGAATAATGTGGATTCCTTCAGGCAAGAAGCACGGATACCAGGCCGACGAGGTATATGCCGTCAAAAACCCCTGCCCCGCCAATACTTAAAAAAAGGACTTCAACCTCTGTATTTGATGAAGCCTCATGAGGTCGGCACCTATCAGTGTACCCATTACACCTGAGATATACGCCACCTGGGGGGCATAATCTCCTGCAATCAGGATTGCCACTGAGGCAGAGATTACCGGAGGCACAAAGGCCGGCATAACCACACCCACACCCCTTACAGGTTTGCTCAGCAAATAGGCAACCAGCGACGTAATGGCAGTGGCCACAAAGGTTACTGTAAAAGGCACCTGCATCAGGAGATAAAGGCTCAGAAGGCCGGGGAGAATGGCTCCTCCGAGATTTACAGCAATTACCCTCTCTGCGGTCCGGGGAACCTTGATACCCATAAAAGTGTGCAGCAAGGCGGATACGTCATCAACGGGCATGGAATCTTCAGCTTCTTCCCTATGCACGGGAATATTTATACTGCTTCCAAGAAGACACACTATAAAAAAGACATACCCGCACAACGGGTTCAACCCGAGCTTGGCAAAGGCCAAAGCCGGGGCAAGGGCAAAGAGGACGGGTATCAGCAAAAGCAAGAGGATAAACAGCATCAGGGAAACGGGAAGAAATATCATATTGTTAACATATCAAGTATGCCGGGGAAAAGCAAGCCAGGCTCTCCAGATGAAAAATTCTTCAATATAAATTTTTCATCTTGCCATACCCTTTAATAAAAAGTTAAAGTAAATTTTATTTTATCCAAAGGAGCTTTAATGCCCATTTTTGGTGAACTCTTCTTAAGCGAGATACTTAAAAAACCAATCCTTGATTTGAAGGGAGACAACCTCGGCACCCTGAGGGATATAATAATCGTGAAGGGAGAGCCTCTCCCTGAGATGAAGTCCTTAATAGTTTCGCGAAAGAAGAAAAAACTCCTGGTACCATGGGAGACAATGAGCATATTCAACAAGAGGGTAATGGCCTCCACATTAAACAGTGATGAGCTTGCCCCGTATGAACCCTCGGATGAAGACCTGCTTGCCGTCAGGGATATCCTTGACAAACAGATAGTTGACGCCACCGGGGCAAAGGTGGTAAGGGTGAATGATATAAAGCTTGAAGGATTTGAGGGAAAGGCCATACTTGTGGCCGTAGATGTTGGAATGAGGGGAATCCTGAGGAGGCTGGGCATTGAACGGCAGGGAAACGAGTTTTTTAAACTCTTCAGGATAGAGTTGCCACATAATCTGATAAGCTGGACCTATATCCAGCCACTTGAGCCAAAACTCAAGACCATTGCACTGACGGTGCCGAGACAGATGCTTGCCAACCTGCACCCCGCAGATATTGCCGAGATTATAAGCTCCGTCTCCAGAGAGGAAGGAACGAGCCTGTTTACAGACCTTGACCTGAAGACTGCTGCCGAGACCCTTTCCGAGCTTGAGCCGGATGTGCAGGCAAGCATAATAACAGAGATGGAGCCGGAGAAGGCATCGGACATAATTGAGGAGATGCCCCCGGATGAGGCAGCAGATATCCTCGGAGATTTGCCGACAGAAAAGATGAAGGCCCTCCTTGAAAGTATAGATCAGGAAGATGCAGAGGATATACAGGAACTCCTGGAACATGAAGAGAATACCGCAGGGGGCCTGATGACAAATGAGTTCATTGCCTATGAACCGGAGATCAAGGTCTCCGAGGCCATTGAGAGGTTCAAGAGAGACGCTGCCGAAATAGAGACAATCTATTATATATACATAATAGATACTGATGAGAAGTTGATCGGAGTCCTTTCCCTCAGGGAGCTCATCCTTGCAGATCCGGGGAAAACCCTTTCGGATATAATGGTTACAAACCTGAAGACCCTCAAGCCTGAGGATGACGAAAATGTAGTGGCGGCAGCCATATCAAAGTATAACCTCGCAGCAATACCGGTTGTCGACAATAATAATGAGCTGCTCGGTATTGTCACAATGGATGACATTATAGACAGGATACTGCCACCAAAGGCAAAGCGAAAGCGTAAAAAGGTCTGAATCAGTCACCTGTCGTCAGTCACTGGTCACTCCGTACCTTGCACTTTCCCGGCACTAATCGTTTCAGAACGAAGTAATGACAAAGGATGCCGTAGGCAAAACATGAAAAGATATTTTATAAGGATAGCTCTTTTTTTCTCTGTGTTTGGTCCCGGGATAATCACCGCCAACATTGATAACGATGCCAGCGGGATTACCACTTACTCTGTTGCCGGCGCAAGGTTTGGCTATGCACTCTTGTGGACACTCCTTCCAACCACTGTCTCGCTGATAGTTGTGCAGGAGATGATCGCCCGCATGGGCGTTGTTACCGGCAAGGGGCTCTCGGATCTTATCAGGGAAAACTTCGGGGTAAAAGTCACCTTTTACATGATGTTGGGTCTCTTTGTTGCAAACCTCGGCACAACAATTGCCAATCTCGCGGGCTGGGCTGCAAGTATGGAGATGCTTGGATTCAGCAAGTATGCAATGGTACCGGTTGGGTCAATAGCCATATGGTTACTTGTCACAAAGGGTACATACCGTACAGTGGAGAGGGTCCTTCTTCTGGCATGTATCATTTACATCGGCTATGTGGTATCCGGGATCATGGCAAAACCGGACTGGTCCCTTGTATTCAAGAGACTGGTAGTACCTGAAATCAAGACAGACCCTGAGTACATCATGTTGACAATAGCAATAATCGGCACAACCATCACACCCTGGATGCAGTTCTACCTCCAGTCCTCTATTGCTGAAAAAGGTATTAAAAAGAAGGACTACGGGGCCTCAAGACTGGATGTGGTGCTGGGGTGCGCTATCACGGACATAGTCTCCTTCTTCATAATTGTTACCTGTGCCACCGTCCTGTTCCCGGCTAACATAAGGATTAACGAGGCAAGCGAGGCAGCCATGGCACTAAAACCCTTTGCAGGCAAGTTTTCATCCCTTATCTTTGCAGTAAGCCTTGCAAATGCCTCGTTGCTTGGAGCAATTATCGTCCCACTGGCAACTGCCTACTATACGTGCGAAGCAATGGGATGGGAGACAGGCGTCAACAAGACCTTTAAAGAGGCCCCCCAATTCATGTGGATTTATACCTCAATTATCATAATTGCCTCGTTTCTGGTTCTGATCCCCGGGGCTCCCCTTGTTACGCTTATGGTCATGTCATCTGTTGTTAACGGCCTCATTCTGCCATTTGTCCTCTTTTATGCACTGAAGCTGGCGAACAACAAAAAGATCATGGGGGATTACACCAATTCACGCCTATTCAACATCATCGCCTGGGCCACGATCAGTGTTATCGTAATTCTTACTGTATTAATGCTATTGTTTATTTTTGTGTTATAATTTCAGTAGCAAGGGGGAGGAGTAATTGCCCGTCAATTCAACCAATCCGACCAGGTATAAACCTGCAATACAAAAGGACATGGACAAGAAGTCAATTATTTTTAAAACCATCGAATGGGCAGACAATCGGGTAAGGATTCTTGATCAGAGCAGGTTACCCCTTGAGGTCGTATACATAGACTGCAGCGATTACAGAATGGTGGCGGATGCCGTCAAAACCCTTAAGATCCGGGGGGCTCCTGCCATCGGGATTGCTGCAGCAATGGGGGTTGCCCTCTCTGCACAGGATATAAGGGCATCCTCATTTGAAGAGTTTATGGCCTCCCTCAAACCCCTTATGGATACAATGATATCTACAAGGCCGACTGCAGTTAATATCCGCTGGGCCATGGACAGGATAAAAGCTCTCCTGTTGAAGAATCGGCATCAGGGTATAGAGGCCCTGAAGAAAATGCTCATTGACGAGGCAAAGGCCATACTTGAGGAGGACATCACAGCAAACAGGGCAATCGGGAGCTGGGGCGCTGAGTTTATAAAGGACGGCGCAACTGTCCTGACACACTGCAACGCAGGTGCACTCGCAACCGGGGGCTACGGTACAGCCACAGCACCTATTCTTGTTGCCAGGGAGCAGGGAAAAGAGGTGCAGGTTATTGCTGATGAGACAAGGCCCGTGCTTCAGGGGGCAAGACTGACCACGTGGGAGCTGATGCAGACAGGCGTGCCGGTAACCCTCATAACCGATAACTCTGCCGGAGCACTAATGAAAAAGGGCATGATAGACTTGTGTATAGTGGGAACAGACCGTACTGCAGGAAACGGTGATGTAGCAAACAAGATAGGCACCTATTCCGTGGCTGTCCTTGCAAAGGAGAATAATATTCCCTTTTATGTCGCTGCCCCCTTAAGCAGTATTGATTTCAGCATCCCCTCCGGGGAGGAGATACCGATAGAGCAACGCCCTGCTGAAGAGGTAACACACATATATGGTCACCCGGTTGCACCGGAAGGAGTCAGGGTTATCAATATGGCCTTTGACGTTACTCCTGCAAGGTATATCAGCGCTATAATCACTGAAAAGGGAGTTTTTAAGCCCGGTGACTTAAAAAAACTGACACTCAAGGGAGTGAATCTCCCGGAGTTGAGACTAAAGCCTTGACTTTAGACTCAATTATCCCCTATCATGTCAACTGTATGTTATGCTATGTATAACAAATCTTACAGATACCCCCTAATAAAAAAGGTATGCCAGAACTAATCTGTGATGTAAACACCGTGTTTTCCACTTATTCAGGAGAACTTGGCAAGGTAGAAACCGAACTCCTGAATCTGTTCAATAGTTCAGCTCTAATGATACCCTCCATCGGAGGCCATGTTGTTCGAAGCGGGGGCAAGAGACTCCGTCCGCTTTTCCTTGTACTCAGTGCGGAATTATGTGACTACAGAGGGCACCCCCGGATTATCCTTGCAAGTGTCATTGAGGCTATCCACACGGCATCGTTACTCCACGATGATGTGGTTGACAGCGCAGAACTAAGGAGGGGCAGCCCCACGGCACACTCTATCTGGGGCAATCAGGTAGTGGTCCTTGTAGGTGATTTCCTGTACTCCAACGCCTTAAGAATAGCCGTTCACCAGGAGAATCAGAAGATTATGGAGGCCCTTTCAGAAGCAACTGCCAGGATGACGGAAGGAGAACTGCTTCAGTTGAGCCGGATCGCCGATCCGGAGATCAAGGAGGGAGAATACCTGCAGATAATATCGGCCAAGACAGGGGCACTTATCTCTGCTGCATGCAGGATCGGGGCTATACTCGGTAATAAAGATAGCCGATATGTAGAGGCCCTGTCCAGATTCGGCATGAAAACCGGAATGGCCTTTCAGATGATGGATGACATCCTTGATTACATGGCCGTTGAATCAAGGCTCGGCAAGAGACCCGGCAAAGACATTGAAGAAGGAAAGATAACCATGCCCCTTATATACCTCCTGCAGGTATGCAACAAAGAGGAGAAGAGGGAAGTGAAAGAGATAGTGACCGGCATGGGCGTGGATCAAGGAAGTGACGGCAGCCTGGCAAGACTTGGTTTCCTTTTCCGGAAATATAACACAATTGAAGAATCAATGAATCGCGCCAAGGGCCTTGTACAGGAGGCAAAAGAGTCACTTGAGGTCTTTGCTTCCTCTCCCGCCAATGAGGCACTTTTCTGCCTTGCTGATTATGCCCTGTTCAGGAGCAGCTAATGCATCCCCTTGTATCACTTGCCAAAAGGGCTGTAGAGGAGTATGTCAAACACGGGCATGTTATTAATGCACCGGCGGAGTTGACACCGGAGATGCAGGAAAGGGCAGGGGTATTTGTATCGCTGAAAAAAGCCGGACAACTCAGGGGATGTATCGGCACCTTTGCTCCCACAACGGCAAACGTGGCAGAGGAGATAATCAAGAACGCAATTGCCGCCGCCACTCAGGACCCGCGGTTTGCCCCTGTTGATGAAGAGGAACTGGAGACACTCACTTACTCGGTTGACGTATTGTCGGAACCCGGGCAGGTAACGGATTTAAAACAGCTTGACCCCGAAAAGTACGGTGTTATTGTCGTTAAAGGGTTACAGAAGGGTCTTCTCCTGCCGGATATTGAGGGGGTTACAACTGTAGACGAACAGTTGAGGATAGCCAGGATAAAAGCCGGAATATCTCCTCATGATGAGGAGTGCGTGATTTACCGCTTTAAAGTCAAAAGATACCATTGAACGAAAAGACCAGACTTGAACAGGAACTTGAGAAGGTTCAGAATAAGGGCAAACAATGGAGAGGCATAGTCGCCCTGCTCTTTGTCCTTTTACTGCTTGCCGCCCTGTATATAGTCAATCTCCGGCAAAAGCTCTATGATGCCCATGAGATGATCAGGGCGTTAAACCTCAAAACCGATACACTGGGTCTTGAAATAGAGACCTTAAAGGTTGATACCGCAAGATGTTCAGATGCCTTAACCGTTCCGGAAGAGGCGGGGAAAGAGAAACAGGGACTCAATTTAATCCCGGAAGGCCTTGAAAAAACAATTGGAGAATCGAAGGACCTTCAACCTTAACTTGTTGAATTTTCAAGAGAAATGGGCACTGAAGAGGCTGATTTTCGCAAAGAGGTAAATGGGTTACATGCAAGGCTCGGCAGCCTGAATCCATATGAGTTATTAGGTATCCCGCCGGGTGCTGATACAGAAACCCTGAAACGCAGCTATTACAGAATGGCCCGCCGGTTTCACCCGGACCGTTATTACAGCTCTGCACAGGACGAACTGAGGCATAAATTAACAGACCTCTTAGATGCCATAAGCAGGGCATATGAAACCCTCAAGCAAGGGGTTCCCGGCGAGGAGGCCCCCTCCACCAGGACAGACTCATCAGAAGCAGAGCTTCCGGCACATTGGAAGGAGACTCAGGCTGAGGAACAATACCGGAGAGGAGTCCTTGAATACAAAGCCGGTAACTACTGGCAGGCTATTGATGCATTTGGATGGGCAACGCGGCTGAATCCGAAAAAGCCCAAATACTGGAGCCGCCTCTCTCTTGCACTGACAAAAATCCCCGGAAGGCTCAAACAGGCTGAAGAGGCAATTCTTGAGGCAATAAAACTTGAACCCTTCAGGGCCGATAACTATGCCCGGCTCGGAGGCATATACCTCAAGGCCGGGCTGAAAAAACGTGCAAGGACGCACTTTGAAAAGGCCCTCATGTTTGACTCCGGAAATGAAGAAGCATTAAAGGGGCTTGAAGAGCTTGTGGCGCTCAGTTAGAATTCAGGAAAGACCTTGATGGTCAGCGTCTCCGAACCGTTAACCTGACAGCTTGCAGCCAAAATCCCACCTTCTATGTATTCCAGATGAAAGTCTCCACACCCCTGGGCCACAAGACTCTTTGCATTGGCCGGACAGCCCTCTTCACACCCGACAACCCCCCTGATCATCTTCGGGAGCAGACCCTCAAGATTCAGCCCCTCCAGTTGCAGCCTCTTCTTGTCCGCAAACTCCCGTATACGCGCTACCACCCCTGCTGTATCCATATGAAAGGGGTTTTCTACAGTTATTGAAAGGGATTCTCCCTCAATAGTGACTTCTATATCCATTATCCCTCCTTGACTCCAGGTATATTACTTTCCCGGCAGCATTGTCATCCTTCGGTTCCTCGTAGTATCCGGGACCCACAGCAACAATAACCCCCTCTTTCGGTCTCTCCTTCGCGGTATCAGGGATTATAATTCCTGCCGTGGTCTTTTCTTCTTTTTCGACCCTGAGCAAAACCCGGTCATGAAGTGGCCTCAGCTTCATAAGCAACCTCCTGTCTTTGTAATAAACCTTGTCCCCTGCCCTTCATCAGGCAACGGTCATCCTGTTGGAAAGTACGTCCTTTACCTCTCTCAGTATCTCCTCAACAGGGGGAATCTCTTTAAACCATTCCCTGCCTGTTATCTCATTTGTGCATGCGGCATATACCTTAGAGATCAATGCCCGGAGCCTTTCCGGGAGGGGCCTGGGACTTTCCCTAACGAGTTCCTTCCACCTCATCCTGTCCCTTTCCTTGGCCTCCTCTACAGCATGGTACCACCGTGTATTCCGGTAATAAATCCTTGCAATCTCCTTGCTCACGGGAATCCCCTTATATGTGAACCTGCACTCGTCAAGGGTGCCAAGGACATCTACCAGCAACAGTCTTCTTTCAGGGTCAAAGCCAAGCTCTATCTTTCCATCTTCATTTTTAAGCCCTATCCTCGAAAACTCGTCGGTAATTATCCTGTTCACAGACAGGGCAATCTCTTTTATCTCATTCAGCTCTCTCTCCGACAGCCCAGCAATGCGCCTGGCCTCTTCCCAGGAAAGATAACGGTCGGTAATCTCCAGCTTGGTGGATACATCCAGAACAGGCTTCCTCAGTTCCTCACCAGGGACCGGCATCCCGTTTAAACCAAAGTCCTCAGGCCTCACCTCTCCGCTCTTCAGGCGTTTAAGTATACTGCTTCCCTCAGGAATGGAGTTCCTGTAGATAATCTCAAGGGGGAGCAGGAAGTTGCCCTTCTGCCCCTCATAACATGAATAGTCATACCTGCCTTCCCGGAACTCAGGCTTTAAGACCCTGAGCAGCCTTATCTCCATTGTGGTTGAGGGCCCCTGCAGTTCAAAGAGTGGCTTGCCCCTGTTGTCCTCAACAAGTCCGAGATAATGGGTCTTTATCCCTGTTTTCTCCAGTTTTTCAAAGAAATATGAGCTTAACAGGGCAATTGAGGCCCCTTTATCCGGAATAAGATCCGGCATCTCGCCCCAGTCAAAGACAGAGTACCTGTCCGAGAAGTGAAACCTCCCGATCCCGGGCACGTCCCCTTCCGGGGGTTTTATAACTTCAAGGTCCTTAACACTACCCACCACTTACCTCCTCATCATCCCTTTCTATGCGCTCTCTTGCCTCAGCCTGATATTTTTTAACCCGCTCCTGTATTTCCGGCTCCCTACGGCCCAGAATCTTTGCTACTGCGAGGGCCGCCCCCTCAGGGTCGAGTACCACAAGGGGAGCAACTGCCGAGGGCATCCTGAGGCTTGAAAAGATATCCACCCCTGCAAAACTGTCACTGTGCGGGGGACAGGCAATAACAGGACAGTGTGTCTGGGCATCGGCAAATCCGCTCAGTGCATTACTCCTGCCTGCAACTGTAATGAATACAACGTCCTCTTTCTCATACTCCTTTATAATCTCATAACAACGCATCGGCGCCTTATGCGCAGAGGCGATCCTCAGGACCGCCCCGACCCCCAGACCCTCCAGTGCAGAGGCAATCCTCTCAGACCATTGAAGATCGCTTTTGGAGCCCATTATAATCACTGCTTTTTGCAATATCCTGCCTCCTGAATATCTGCGGTCAAGGTCTCTCTTTTCTTTGCCGTGGAGAATGCAGCCCGGACCACTTTTTTACAGCCTGCGATTGCATATTATAACCGATTTTCACCAAAAAATAGCATCCTTTCATCTATACGTATTTCCCAGGACAATGCCGGCAAAAAACCTGTACCTTATAAAAAAGTGAAAGCTTAACCGGGTTTGATGCTGCGATTCTCCCTTTAAACCTCACCTGCTATTAACCCGGCAACTATTCAGAGAGACATGTTTGTCCGCCATGTCAACCGGTTAACCGGTAAAAACATGCTCTTTACACACCCCCTGCCCCCTCTTTTTAGAGGGGAGTTATACTCTCCCTCCTTCTCAAGACTCTCTTTTACCAGCTTGCGCTCCCCCCTTACCTCCTTCCACTCCTCCCGGTAAGACCAGTGATGGCAAGGACTTTCCCCTCTAAAGAGGGGATTAAGGGGTGTGTTCCTTTTAAAAACCCTGTTTTTATTTGCCGGTTTAATATAATAAACCTGATTAAAATCATAACTTATAGCAAGCCCGGGGATATAGAATAGAATTGTGACTACAGAGGACAGACAAGGCCTTTTTTTAAGGACTTTCCGCGGCAGGCCCTACCTGAGGGCCCTGCGGTACCTGATACAGTGGGGCGTTGTTATTATCGTAATATATGGAGGAATGAGCCTTTACGGCTTTCTAAAATATATTCAGGCTGGAAAACCGCCCCTTATTGAAAAACCCCTCTCTGTTGAAGGATTTATGCCTATCGGGGCATTTATGGCCCTGAAACTCTGGATAACTGAAGGCCTGTTTGACCCTGTTCATCCGGCAGCCCTTGTCATCTTCATCTCTGCACTCCTTACGGCCCTGTTTTTAAAAAAGGGGTTTTGTGGATGGATATGCCCGGTGGGTACAATCTCCGAGCTCGCCTACAAGGCAGGCAAGGGCATATTTGGAAGGAATTTTTCACTGCCGAAGTATATCGATTATCCCCTGAGATCAATTAAATATCTGCTGATGGCGTTTTTCTTCTATGTAATCCTTATAAAGATGTCACCTGAATCCATCCGGGCCTTTCTCTTTACCCCATACTGGATGGTGGCGGATTTAAAACTCCTTATATTCTTTACAGCGATGTCCGTAACAACCCTCACCGTGCTGATGGTTCTCCTGTTTTCTTCCCTCCTTGTCAAAAATTTCTGGTGCCGCTATCTCTGCCCCTACGGCGCACTGCTTGGGCTTCTGAGTATTTTAAGTCCTGTAAAGGTGACAAGAGACCCTTTAAGGTGTATTCACTGTCACAGGTGCACAAGGAGCTGCCCGGCCCTTCTGCCTGTTGAAGACAGGCAACGGATATCTTCTCCTGAGTGTACCGGGTGCCTTACCTGCGTAAGCCTCTGCCCGGCCCAGGGGGCACTTGACCTCGCCCTCCCGGGAAAGAGGTGGCTAAACCCCGCAATTTACATCCTGCTCATCATCACACTCTTTTGGGGTGGCATCATGACTGCAAAGGCCGCAGGTTACTGGAAATCAAATGTCACATACGAGCAGTATGGAAAGATTGTTCCCCACCTGAAGGAGCTTGAGCATCCATGACATGACAACAAACTTGCACGTTTAACTAACGAACAAGCTTGCTTAGCCTCGCCTTCTGTTTCTCCAGAGTCTTCTGACCCTCTTCGATGGTCCTGAGAACACTCTCCTTCATATCCTCTGTTAAGTCCTTGCCTCTGGATATAATCTCCGTCGTCTTCTCATTGACATCCTCGATAAAGCCTCCGATCGTCTCAATCGTCTCCTCAGCCACTTCCCTTGCCTCTCTTTTGACCTTCTTTGCCGTCTTTGAGATATCACGCCTTGTCTTCCTGCCTGATTGCGGTGCATAAAGGAGTGCAATCAATGAACCAACAAGCCCCCCTACAAGAAAGGCACCGGTCACTTTTGCCAAATCATCTCTTTCCATTCAACCCTCCTTTTACCTCCCGGAATAGATGACAGTCTCGTAAAAAATCAGAAAGCAGCGTTTCTTGTCATTGCGAGCGGAGCGAAGCAATCTCTATCCGTCTGCTTTTAAAACAGATTGCTTCGTCGCTTTGCTCCTCGCAATGACAGTCATGGACTTTTTACGAGTTCATCAAATAAACTACCCCGCCGCAAGTGGCGGGGAATAAAACCCCAAGGGATTTAAAATCCAAGCAGGTCTTTATAATCAAATTCATAGCTTATACCAAATGAAAAAACATCTTCTCCATAATTATCCGCAACGCAGGCCTTGTTCGTCATCCCCCCGTTGGAAACATGTGTATATGCAAGATATGGTTGCCATTTCCCCACTTTCCAACCCGTCCTGGCCCTGGCGAGGAAGTTGGTGTTGGAGCCAAGCCTGGGGCATTCTCCCTCTTCAATATTCATCCCCCCCCTGTGTACATAAGCCACCCCAAAACCAACGGCTACTACAGCTTTGCCGAATCTTGTCTCAGCTCCAACATTCCCTCCAATCCAGCCTGCACCGTCAAAAACCCCTCCGAGGAGCTCGGTATGCAGCCATTTTACCCGATTTCGGATTGGCTGACCGCGAACTCCAACCGTCCATATATCCTCTGACCTGGCAAAGGCGGGGCTCCACGGAGAATCCCCGTTACTCAGGAAATCCCCCCTGCCATACTCTGTAAATACCTCCATTGCTGATGCTTCTTCGGCAAAACAGACCATGACAATAACAAGGAAAAAAAAACAAAAAATAACCTTTGCAAGTTCTTTTGAGGCTTTTCTATCCATATCCCCTTTTTTTAATATGAACGCTATCGGTGCACTATCTTCTCCAGTGCTCCTGTCCATATCGAATAACCTTTACCACTTAAGTGTATTCCGTCTTCAAGGAAATACTCCTTCACTGCCTTGCCCTTTATGTCTACAAAAAGACTGTAAATATCCAGAAACCCGGCACTTGTTTTCATGCTCATTTCCCTAATGGATTGGTTCACCCTTTGTATGTCTTCACCTGTTATCCACTCCAGCCCGATGGGCAGGATGCTGTGAACATAGATGCCGGCTTCCGGATAAGCTGCTAATAATTTCTCTATAATTTTCCTGTAAACATCCAGAAAATCAAAGTCTTCCATGGCCACATTGTTCGTCCCTGTCATGATAAAAACAAGGTTGGCATGCGAATATTCCCTTATAATTCCGTCAACCCTTGAAAGGAGCCCTTCCACTGTCTCGCCGGCCACACCAAGGCTTGCAACCCTGTGACCAGGGAACCTGTCCTGCCAGTCGAAAAACTCTATAAGAGAATGTCCTAAAAAGAGAATGTCCTTTGAATGCATATCGTTATGGTTTCAGGCCTTTTATTGCTGGTTAAGAAGGGTTGTAGTCTGTGAAAATCTGCATCCCGGGGGCTTCTCTAATATTTATATAATTTTTTAATACTGGTGGGCAGGGACGGAATCGAACCGCCGACACGAGGCTTTTCAGGCCTCTGCTCTACCGACTGAGCTACCTGCCCTCCTGTTGTAACAAAAACGGAAAATTAAAAACAGGGAGTATTGCCGTACCCACCAGGGTCTGAACTCTCCTGTATATAAATAATAAAAGTGATGATTATGATAAAATAATTGACCTGAAAAAGGCAATTTCATTAGAAAGAGGTCTATAAACAAATTGTTCAAAATACACCCCTCAAGGTATTTTCCTGCCGTCCTCTCGGGAACAGCCCTTGTATTTGCATTTCCAACATTCAATATATCCATGCTTGCATGGATATGCATTGTTCCCTTTTTGATCTCCCTCTACAGTATGGATGAACATACAGCCTTTCGTGCAGGTCTCTTCTTCGGACTACCTTATTTCTTCGGCACCCAGTCATGGATATATTACTCAGTGAACCACTACGGTGGCGTATCTCTACTGCCGAGCCTGCTGATAGTCCTGCTCCTAAGCCTGTATGAAAGCCTTTATACGGCCATCTTCGGCTTTCTGTTTGCAAAGGCCGTAAAAAGAACAGACCTTCCCCTCACTATAATAGCCGCCCCGCTATGGTGTTCCCTTGAGTATATACGTGGATATCTATTTTCCGGCTTTCCATGGTCCCTGCTTGGTTATACCCAATATAATTCTCTCCCGATTATTCAGATTTCGGATATAACAGGCGTCTACGGTGTTTCATTTCTTATCATCCTCGTCAATGCGTCTCTGGCAGATATCTACTTGCTGAAGGTGCGTCAAAAGGAAAAACCCCTCTTCCCGTACTGGAAAACCCTTTCCTCAGTAGCAGTCACCGCCGTACTTATCGCTGCAACCCTCCTCTATGGTGTTTATAAATTGAGGTCTGTCGGTACGGAAAAGAGTGATACCAGGCAGGTAAGAATCAGTATCATTCAGGGCAGCATAGAACAGGACAGGAAATGGAACCCTGCCTACCGGAGAAAAGTCTTTAATATATATAAAAGACTTACATTAGAGGCGCTTAAGGAGAATCCGGACATGGTTGTGTGGCCGGAGACTGCCCTGCCCTTTTATTTCGGCAGAGACAAGGAGCAAACAACGGAGCTGACAGAGTTTGTAAAAAAATCCGGCGTCCCCCTCTTGACCGGCACCGTCCTGGTGAGAAACAGACCTGTTGCCAAAAACCGGGATGTAAATTCAAACAACGGATACATGCTGTCAAACAGCGCTGTTCTTATTAACAGCGCTGGAAAGCTGACCTACACTTATGATAAAATACATCTGGTACCCTTTGGTGAATATGTGCCTCTTAAAAGCACCCTGTTCTTTTTAGACAAGCTCGTAAAGGGTATAGGAGACTACACACCCGGCAAGAATTATGTTAAGGCCAAACTACCCTGGGGGCAGTTCGGTACGATTATTTGCTATGAGGCTATTTTTCCGGGCCTTGTCAGAAAATTTTTCAGACACGGGGGGAATCTCATCGTCAATATAACCAATGATGCCTGGTTCGGAAGGACCAGTGGGCCCTATCAGCATTTTTCGATGTCGGTCTTCAGGGCTGTCGAAAACAGAAAGCCCCTTGTAAGGGCGGCAAATACCGGAATATCGGGTTTTATAGATGCAACAGGGAAGGTTTTAAAAAAAACAGGGCTTTTTAAAGAGACATATATAACAGAAGATATCCTGATAAACGATGATATCAGTTTCTATACAAGATTTGGAGATATGTTCAGCTTTTTAAATATTATATTCACCGTATTGCTTTTTATAAGCTTGCTGAATAAAGTCGAAAGAACTCAAAAATATCAAGGAGGAGTAACATGATTAACGAAAAAGAGATAAAAGAGGAACTCAGCACCGTGAGGAATAAGATCGAAGATCTACGAGGGTATCTTTGATGTAGATTCACTGAAAAAAGAGCTTGAAAAGATAAATAATGACCTGAGCAGAGAGGACGTCTGGTCAGACCCGCGTAAGCTTAAATCCCTGCAAAAGAAAAAAGCAGTAATCGAAGACCTCGTTCTACCTTTTTTAAACGCAACCGGGAGACTTGACTACCTCTACGAGTCCGCCGACATACTTCTTGAAGATGAGGGAGAGTTGTTTTTAGAGGAATTTCTTGGAGAACTTAACAGACTCAAAAAGGAGTTAGAGGTACTGGAGTTGAAACACCTCCTGTCAGGGGAGCTGGACCGAAGCAATGCCATACTCGAGATACACCCGGGAGCAGGTGGTACAGAGAGCCAGGACTGGGCTCAGATGCTTATGAGGATGTATCTGAGATGGGCTGAAAAGAAGGGGTTTAAGGCAGAGATTGTCGACCTCCTGCAGGGTGATGAGGCCGGTATAAAGAGTGCTACCATCACTATTTCAGGACGTTATGCGTATGGTTATCTCAGGGCGGAGGCCGGGATCCACAGACTCGTAAGGATATCTCCTTTTGATGCAAACAGAAGGAGACATACATCCTTTGTTGCCGTCATGGTCTATCCCGAGGTTGAGGATGATATAGAAATAGAGGTAAGGGACGAAGACCTGAGGATAGACACGTTCAGGGCATCTGGTGCCGGGGGGCAGCACGTAAACAAGGTCTCCTCGGCAGTCAGGATTACCCATAACCCCACAGGTATTGTAGTCGGTTGTCAGAGCGACAGGTCTCAATACAAGAATAAGGCTACTGCCATGAAGATACTTAAGGCAAGGCTTTATGACCTGAGGCTCAGGGAGCAGGAGAAGAAGATGGAGGGCATCATAGGCAACAAGAAAGATATTGCCTGGGGTAATCAGATAAGGTCATGTGTGCTGCATCCTTACAGGCTTATGAAGGATCACAGGACGGGGTTGGAGGAGGGAAACGTAGATGCTGTACTTGATGGTGAGATTGATGCTTTTATACAGGCCTATCTGAAGATGAAAGCAAAGAAATCCGTTTGTAGTGCACAGACAGGCTAAAGCATGTAATGGATTATCGGGTATTGTGAATTACCGGCCTTCAGGGTGTGTGTTTTAAAGGCAAAAGAGATGGTTCCGGTGTTTCTCTATTACTACTTAAAGACTTAAGTGTTTTTTAGTAGTAGTTGTAGTAGGTGGTGTTGATAAGTTGAAATGGACGAATTTCTTATTAAAATCCGTCTGTTAATACGTTGGTAAAGGTATTTATTAAGTTATCTGTTTTTCTACTGTTTTAACAATCGGCGGTATACGGGAAAAATTCAACAGTATACCAACGGATTTATAGCATGGTTTTCTTGCTTTGAACTAACAGATGATTTATAATGTTGGTGCAGTTATTAACATTTGTTGATAGATTGTGAATAAAGCATAAAATATCAAGGGGATTTCATGGAAACAGCAGCAACATGGGATAAATGTCTCAAGGCTATTGAAGGGAAGGTAGGTGGCAGCGTATTTGAACTCTGGTTTAAGCCGATTAAACTGAAACAGATAAAGGACGATTACGTTGTGGTGGAGATCCCCAACAGGTTTTACAAGGAGTGGATAGAGGAGAATTATTCAGAGATAATTCAGAATGCCTTCAGGGAGCAGACGGGACAGGAACTCTCTGTAAAGTACAAGATAGCGGAAAAGCAGGACAAGGAGGTTAAAAAGTTCGACGCCCGGATAGACAGCCGGCGCCGGGCACTCAGGAACAAGGGGGTATTTCTTAATCCCAAATACACGTTTGAAGAGTTTATCGCAGGGCCGAGTAATCAGTTTGCCCATGCTGCGGCCATGAAGGTTACGGAAGCCCCCGGAAGGGCATATAATCCGCTCTTCATATACGGGGGAGTCGGTCTTGGAAAGACCCACCTCATCAATGCCATTGGTAACAGGGTTATAGACAGTATGCCGAATTTCCGTGTATTATATGTACCTTCCGAGCAATTTACCAATGAGGTGGTGGCTGCTATCAGGCATGACAAGATGGGGGAGTTGAAGGACAAGTACAGGAATGTTGATCTCCTGCTCCTTGATGACGTCCAGTTCATAGCGAACAAGACACAGACGCAGGAAGAGTTCTTTCACACCTTCAATGCACTGTACGAACAGCAGAAACAGATAGTTATATCCAGCGACAGGTCTCCCAGGGATATATCGGATATAACGGACAGGTTAAAATCGAGATTTACCATGGGCCTTATTGCAGATATTCAACTGCCGTCGGTAGAGACCAAGATGGCTATACTCTTTAAAAAAGCGGAATATCAGAGAATAAGGATTCCGCAGGACGTTGCTTACTGGCTTGCCATGAAGATTAAATCCAATATAAGGGAACTGGAAGGTTGCCTTATAAAGCTGGCGGCCCATTCAACCTTGACGGGTGTTCCAATAACCCTTGACATGGCAAAAAATGTCCTTAAGGATTTCCTTCATGATGATGACAGACCTCTGACGGTTGAGATTATACAGAAGGCAGTGGCTGATTTCTATGGTATAAGGTTTCAGGAGCTGAAGACCAAAAAAAGGACGAAAGAGATTGCCCTGCCGAGACAGATTGCCATGTATATAAGCAGGGAGCACACAGACCTTTCCCTTAATGATATCGGAAAGAACTTCGGCGGTAAGGATCATTCCACCGTCATATATGCATGCAGACAGATAGACAAAAGGAAAAACGCAGATGAATCCTTTAATCGTATAATAGAGAGCCTGGTAAACAAAATAAAAGGTTAAATAATCAATTAGTGCCCGATTAAATACAGAAATGACCAATGACTGAAAAGGAGGCTGTTTTATGAATGTTATTATCTCAAGGGATGAGCTTCAGAAAAGACTTGCGGACATTCAGAGCGTTGTTGATAAAAAGACAACCATGCCGATTCTTGGGCATTTTTTGTTAAGTGCCGGTGAAAAACCATTCGTGTCGGCTACGGACCTTGAGACAGCTATAAAGGAGCCTGTAATACTGCAGGAGGTTAAAGAGGGAGGGGAGCTCTGTATCCCTGCGAGGAAGCTCTATGAGATAGTGAGAGAAGTTGAAGGTGACATAAAGATAGAGAGCGAAGGGGTTGAGTGGGTGAAACTAAGGGCCGGCAAGAGTAATTTCAGGCTTGCCTGTATGAACCCGGAGGATTTTCCGAAATGGCCGGGACTTTCCGACAAGGTTGATGTGGAGATAGAGGCCGGAAGGCTCCTGGATATGATAGAAAAGACCCTCTATTCCGCCGGTGAGAGTGATTCGAGATATACCCTCAACAGCCTGCTGTTTCATATCAAGCCCCTGGAAAAGACCTTTACGGTTATCGGCACGGACGGACACAGGCTTTCAGCCATAAACGATACCATAGAGGTAGAGACGGAACAGGAGATAAAAGTGATCGTACCGAGGAAGTCAGCCTCGGAGCTGAGAAAGTTCCTTCCATCACAGGAGGGCAGAATCCGGATGGAGATAGCCACAAACCATGTGGCCTTTAATATCGGGGAGATACAGTTTCTCGTAAGGTTGATCGAGGGTACTTATCCGAATTATGAACAGGTAATCCCTGTCGGCAACGAAAAGATACTCGGGATAGCGAGAGAGGAGTTTATCAAATCCCTGAGAAGGGTTTCAGTAATAAGCAGGGATCACAGTAATGCGGTGAAGGTAGATGTTTCTCCCGGTACGCTTACCATTACCGCTTCAAACCCCGACATTGGCGAGGCGAAGGATGAGGTCCGGATTGATTATGAGGGCGAGGGTGTATCCCTCGGGTTTAATGCACGGTACCTCCTTGATGCACTGAATGCATTGACTGCAGAGAAGGTCATTTTTGAGGTGCAGGAAGCGCTCAGCACGACACTTCTCAGGGAAGAAGGCAACGAGAATTACAAGTGTGTGATCATGCCCATGAGGATATGATGCCGGTCAGAGAGTAATTGATCCTGAGGGGTAACAATATAATGGCTGGTGACTAATGATGGAGGACGAAAAAGAAATGGAAAAAGATTTAACGGAATATGGAGCTGATACGATAAAGATACTGAAGGGTCTGTCGGCTGTCAGGAAACGTCCTGCCATGTATGTAGGCTCAACAGGGGCTGAGGGGCTCTATCATCTCGTGTACGAGGTGGTTGACAATAGTGTGGATGAGGCCCTGGCAGAGTTTTGCAACAATATTGACGTCATCCTTCATTATGACGGCAGTTGTACTGTTATAGACGACGGAAGGGGCATACCCACGGATTCCCACCCCGGAGACCCGGAGGGCAGGACAGCGGCAGAGATTGTAATGACGGAGCTTCACGCAGGCGGCAAGTTTGAGGCAAAGGCCTACAAGGTATCAGGAGGTCTGCACGGTGTCGGCGTGTCGGTGGTAAACGCCCTCTCTGAATGGCTGGAGCTGGAGATCAAGCGGGATGGAAAGGTCTTTCAGCAGAGATATGAGAGGGGGGTTCCTGTCAAACCCCTTCAGTTAGTGGGGAAGACAAAGAGTACAGGCACCAAGGTTACGTTCAAGCCTGATCCCGAGATATTTGAGACAACGGATTTCAGCTATGATGTGCTGAGTCAGAGATTGAGGGAACTTGCCTTTCTTAACCGGGGGCTGATGATAAATATAACGGATGAGCGGAGCGGCAAGAAGCGGGAGTTCCACTACGAAGGAGGGATCGTCTCTTTTGTAGAGCACCTGAACAAGAACAAGACAGCGCTTCATCCAAAGCCGATCTACATATTCGGGGAACGTGATGCTATTTCAGTGGAGATTGCCCTTCAGTACAATGACAGTTATACAGAGATCATCTATACCTTTGCAAACAACATAAACACCCGCGAAGGAGGCACCCATCTGATAGGGTTCAAGTCTGCCCTTACAAGGACCGCTAACCAGTACGCCCTGTCTTCGGGTATACTGAAGAACGGTAAAGGGACCCTCTCCGGCGATGATATACGCGAGGGGCTGACTGCTGTAATCAGTGTTAAGCTTCCTGATCCGCAGTTTGAGGGTCAGACAAAGATGAAACTTGGCAATACAGAGGTAAAGGGTATTGTTGAGTCGATTGTGAATGAACATCTGGGAAGATTTCTCGAGGAGAATCCCGCCTACGCCAGAAAGATTATCGATAAGGCGCTTCAGGCCGCAAGGGCAAGAGATGCCGCGCGGAAGGCACGTGAGCTGGCACGGCGTAAGGGGGCCCTGGAGGATTCGGGGTTGCCGGGGAAGCTGGCAGACTGCTCGGAGAAAGACCCTGCAGAGAGTGAACTCTTTATTGTTGAGGGTGATTCTGCCGGAGGGTCTGCAAAACAGGGCCGTGACAGGAAGTTTCAGGCCATACTGCCGCTTAGGGGCAAGATACTGAATGTGGAGAAGGCACGCTTTGACAAGATGCTCGCTTCCGAGGAGATAAAGGTACTGATTACCGCCCTGGGCACAAGCATAGGGCCTGAGTTTGATGTTTCAAGGATTCGTTACCACAGGGTAATACTGATGACGGATGCTGATGTGGACGGCGCTCACATAAGGACACTCCTGCTCACCTTTTTCTTCAGGCAGATGCCCGAGATTATAGAGAACGGTTACCTCTACATTGCCCAGCCCCCCCTTTACAGGGTAAAGAAGGGCCGTACTGAGAAGTATATCCAGAATGAGACGGAGCTGCAGGGCATGTTGTTTGAGCTTGCCGCCGAGGAGGTACAGATCAGGGCCGGCGAGCAATGGGTAAAGGGGAAAACCCTGATTCCTTATATGCAGAGGATTTTAAATTATGTAAAGCTCCTTGACTGGTTTGGCCTCAGGAGGGTGGATACAACGATGCTGGAGTATTTACTGGAGAAGGGGATAGGTACGGAGTGGCTAAAGGACAGGTCAAGGCTTCAGTCCCTGAGCGATGAGGTTATGGAGAAATTCAATAATGTCAGGATTTCAGAGATGGAGTTTGATGAAGAACACGGCAGCTACAGCCTTGAGATAAGGAGGATGGGAAGAAGGGTCAAGCTGAATATGGATTTTCTTACATCCCCCGACTATAAGGAACTTGAAAACCTTTTCAGTATTGTTCAGGAATTGAAGCCCATTCCCTTTACTGTATCGACCAGAAGCGGAGAGCAGGAATTTCAGAGTCTCAGGGAGATGCTTGAGTTTATCCTTGAGACAGCAAGAAAGGGGCTCTACATCCAGAGATATAAAGGTCTTGGCGAGATGAATCCGCAGCAGCTCTGGGAGACCACCATGGATATGGAGAAGAGGACCCTTTTACAGGTAACGGTGGAGGACTCTGTTCAGGCCGACGAGGTCTTTACCATATTAATGGGTGACCAGGTAGAGCCGAGGAAAGAGTTTATTGTTAAACATGCACTTGAGGCGAGGAATATAGATATTTAAAATGGAAAATGCGATTTTAGAACTTATCCTGCAGGCAGGACTTGTTGTAAAAGGGGTACTTATAATCCTCATTTTCTTCTCCGTGGTCTCCTGGGCCATAATATTCTACAAGTGGCGGTATTTTTCAAGGGCAAAGAAGGAGACCGAGGCCTTTGTGCGGGCATTCCACAGCGGGAAGGATTTGAAGTCCCTGCTCCATGCAAGCCGGCCGTTGATGATAAGTCCACTGGCAAGGATTTTTACGGCCGTCTACTCGGAGGGCAAGGTGGGGAGGGATGAGGTAAAAAGGGCGCTGCGCCGGTACGAGGCACTTGAGGTTGCCAGGCTTGAGCGCTACCTGAATTTTCTGGCCACCACTGGTTCCACCACACCCTTTATCGGACTCTTCGGTACGGTCTGGGGAATAATGAGTGCCTTTAAAGGTATCGGCGCTGCCGGTTCCGCCTCCCTGGCAGTAGTGGCCCCGGGTATTGCAGAGGCACTTATAGCCACGGCAATGGGCTTAGCTGCAGCCATCCCCGCTGTTATCGGATACAATTACTTCCTGAGTATGGCAGGGAGGATAATTGTAGAGATGGAGGACTTTTCCGAGGAACTCCTTGACGCTTTTGTTAAGTCCCGGGGGGATGCTTAAAATCCGTAAGTCAGGGCAGACCGATGCCCGGCGCTGAGCGCCCTCTTTAAAGTGTCTTTTCAAAGGCCGAGGAGATGTGATCAATGTTTCTCCCCTCTTCTTCGGCGAGAAGATTAAAGATTCTTCCGGCCTCCTCTGACTTTACTGTCCGGCCGAGCTTCAGGTAAAGGTCGTAGGAATTTGCACCCAGGGTTATCAGTAACTCCAGCACGTCTGTAAGGGTCTTGTCCCTGCTCCACTGCATGGCCTCTGAGACCTTGATGCAGCCGACCATGACTTCCTCAGCCGGTACGTCGAGTACGTCCCCGGGGAAATCTGCTGAAGGAGACTCCCTGGTCAGCCCGGTATAGAGTTTTTCAAGTGTTACCTTGTGGGCGTTTTTTGCCTCCAGTAGTTCCCTGATTATGGCAGGGCTCTCGTCTGAATGTATATTTTCCTGGATGTGTTCAAGGAACCGGATCGTTCCATCCTCAAGAAACCAGGCTACTGCTGTGAGTTGTCCCGGTGTCAGTGATTCGGGAAAGCAGAACATGCCTGCCTCGGGCGGACCGCTTGCAACAATACCGTTGTAGCGAAGGATGCCGCCCTCCATGTTCAGGACGTTTTTAATCCCTGCGCTCATGAGGAGACCTGCGGCAGAGCGGCTACGGTTGCCGCTGCGGCAGTAGACGATGGTTGTCTTTTCAGTATCCAGCTCCCTGATCCTTGATGGAAGTTCGTGTAAAGGCACAAGCCTTGCACCGGGCAGATGACCCTGCTCATACTCCACGGGCTGCCGCACATCGAGCAGGCAGAAGTCTCCGGGAAGATTTTTCTTTATATATTCACGCACTTCGTCCGGGGAGATGGATGGTACAGGCTTGAAGAAATCAAATAAGCTCATTGTCGTTACCTCTTTGTATGATATGATGGGGAAACCAACAGTCACTCCCCAGCCATCCTTAGGCATACAGGATTTTAAGTAATTAAGTTATATATTGTCAAGAAACATGGAATCTATTCATCCCCCCCAAAAAAGTAAAAACAAGAGCAGATTTTTAAGAAAGAAAAAAACCCCTTGACAATATCACTAATCCACAGTATAATGGAATAGTGGATGTTCTGATATTCCTTAACAATATCCCCTGTTTCAGCTGTGGGGAGTTTTCATTGGAGGAAGCGTATGAATTTGAGTAGCATTGAAGTATATTGTCCTGTGAAGCCTGAACTCAAAAGCCGTTCCCTGCTTACAGAAGATCAGGCGGTCTCCCTTGAGCAGACTTTCAAGATACTCGCCAACGGCACCAGGCTCAGGATACTGCATGCCCTCTTTCTGGCTGAAGAGATATGCGTAACAGACCTGGCGAAAACCCTGGGCATGAAACCCACGGCTGTTTCGAACCAGCTCCAGCGGTTGACTTTCAGTGGAATCATTGAGTCCCGCCGGGATGGGAACCAGATATTCTATCGTATAATTGACCCCTGCGTGGTCAAGCTTCTGGACAGCGCCTGGTGTCTCACCGCAGACGCCGAGGCGCGCGTGCGGGAAAGGAGTGGAGAATGAAATCCGGAATCATTGCTGTTGTTCTGGCCGGCATTGTCGTTATGGGGGGAATCGCGTATGCGTTTCATCGTACGGGAGACAGGCCGGTTGACGAGGTTGTTGCTGTTGCCGCAAAAACACGCGGATTATCGGAAGTCGTTTACGTTGACGACCTTGCCCAAAAACCTGAGGATTTTAAGGGGGAATTAGTGCTGCGCGGCGCTGTTGCAGGGGTGAGCAAAACAGACGGGGTTTTTGCCGTAGTTGACTCCCGTGAGTTTGAATCATGCGGTGTGTTGACGTGTGCTCTCAACACCATCCCTGTTAGATTCGATGGTGAGCTCCCTGCTCCCAAAACAATAGTCGAGATTACCGGACGGGTGATTCGGGGAGAAAACGGGTTGATTATCAACGCTGAGAGCGTGAAGGCCGTAAAGTGAAGTGGCTGATACCGTGTGTCTTTCTGGCGATTCTTGCAGGTCACTTTCTGTATGCCACACGTGAGGTTTCGATATCGGGCAATAATGCGGCATGGGCGGCCTATAAATTTGAGCAGCCCGAAGAGTCCCGGTTGAATCGCTACATTGGTCCGGGCGAGTATTGGCTGGGTTTGTCATACGGACTTGCCGGGGCTTTTGCCGCATTCAGCCTCCTCCGGGCCATCAGGATGCGTCGTGAGGCACTGGCCGCATCAGCGGGAGCAGCTGGAGGAATCGCGCTTGGCGGCCTGCTGTGGGCAGGTGTCTGTTTCCTTGTCGGCTGTTGCGGCTCACCAATGCTTCCCGTTTATCTGGGGCTTCTGGGACCAAAATTCCTTGGCGTCACCAAGCCGCTGACGTTCGGTTTGACACTTCTTTCCATAGTTGCAGGCTCCGCATGGATGCTCAGGCGGGCACAAAAGATGAAAGCCTGAAATGTCCACATTGATTTATATGAAGATACTGGAGCAGACTCCCGGGAAGTATGACCGGGGAATGCGTATTCTTACGTTTGGCCGTATCGACCGGATCAAGCAGGACATAGCCATGACCCAGGTAGAGGCCGGCCACGAAATCCTTGAGATCGGATGCGGGACAGGGACGCTTGCCGCCATGATGACCGCACGTGGAGCACACGTTTCAGGTATTGATATCTCGGAGAGCATGCTGGCGGCAGCCCGCAGGAATGCACCGGAGGCCGATTTTATCCACATGACGGCAACGGAGATCAACAAGCTCGGAGAAGGGCGCTTCGACAGGATCGTTGCAACGCTCTCCTTCAGCGAGCTTACGGAAGATGAACTCGACCTTGTGCTGAAGGCTTCAGTCGTTCTACTCAAGGCAGGCGGCACACTGGTGGTGGCAGATGAAGTGTTGCCTCTCCGGTGGTGGAATCGCGTTCTTGCGCGTCTGATCCGCTGGCCTTTGGCAGCTATCACTTTCCTGCTTACACAAAATACCACGCATGCACTCAGGATGATTGAAGATCGGCTTGGAAGAGCCGGGTTTGAAGTTGCAAGCCGAAAGGATTATCTCTTCGGAACACTTGCACTCATCGTGGCGGAGAAATCGTGATCTGGAATTTCATAAAAGACCTGTGGCTCCTCTTCGGACGCCTCTTTCCCTTTCCCACCAAGCCGGGGCTCCGCCGGGTGGGCAATCCCGACCGTTCTTCTCCGGTGCTGGTTACGTGCAACTTTGAATTGACGGTGCGTAAGGTAATTCAGACCCTGAAGCGTGATGCCGTTGATGCATGGCTGCTCGTTGCCCCGACAAAGGGCATCAACGTATGGTGTGCCGCGGGTGGCGGACATTTTACAACGGATACGGTTGTCTCGATTATCAATACGAGCGGTATTGAAAACATGGTCAATCACCGCAAACTCATCCTCCCGCAATTGTCGGCACCGGGAGTAAACATTTGGGCGCTGAAAAAGCGTACAGGCTGGAGCCCCTGCTTCGGTCCCGTGGATATCAGGCACCTTGCTGCCTTTCTCGGTAATGAAAGACCTCAGGCGGAGCAGGAGCACCGCCGCGTGAGTTTTCCGTTCAGGGACCGGCTTGTCATGGGGACGAACCTCGGCTTCAACTCATTGCTCTTTATTTTTATACCCATGCTTGTTGTTTCGATCTGGATAAGCGGGTTGTGGTGGAAATCCATTCCCCTGCTCTTTGTCCTTGCAGTACTCAACAGTTTGCTGGTCTTTTGGCTGCCGGGAAAGCCCGGAGTTCAGAAAGGCTTTTCTCTCGGCCTTATGGTTTCAGCGCCACTCGTTGTCCTCTCGCAGGCGGTATGGGGAATGGGACCATGGGAGACTATGGGTTGGACGGGATGGGTTGTCCTTCTCTCAACCTACCTCGGCTATGACATGCCCAGCTGGTCGCCCCTGTGGCGGGCGGAAGTCAGGGAACTTGTCCTGGGGGTGAAGAGCACGCATGTTGAAATTGTTCCGGAGCAATGTATCGGCTGTGGGCTTTGTACAACCGTCTGCCCGGCCAATGTATTTGCAATGGATTCCGCTACAGGGAAATCCGGGGTTGTGAACCTTGACGCATGCCAGGCATGTGGTGCGTGTATTGAAAATTGTCCAAAAGAGGCGATTGAGAGTAACTTTCGTGCCGGAATCTGCTCCTGCCCTACCTGTACCGTAATCAACGCCGCCAAGTCGTTTGGGCCGCCTGTGCTTAATCAAAATGAACCGGAAGTCGATACCCCGGGGTTGCGCTCTGTCCGGATTATCGACAACGTCAGCTTGCATAAAAACACGGAGGATTTACATGAATAACAACAAATCCGCAAAACCTGCCCGTCTTTCCTGGCTGGGGTCAGCAACCAGCCTGATAGCCGTGATCGCCTGTTACGGCACCCTGGCGGCTGTAGCGCTGCTATCCCTTGTCGGTGTCAGTGTGGAACTCGATGAATCGTTCATGGTGAAACTTATAACGGCGTTGCTGATACTGGCTTTACTGGGGATGGGCAACTCCTTTCGTCTGCACCGTCATGCCGGTCCCCTGTTGCTGAGTCTTGCAGCGGCTGCGGTCCTGTTCGTGGTGTTTTACGGCAAATACTCGAAGCCTCTGGAACTGACCGGTTTTGCGTTGCTGGTGATTGCCTCGGTGTGGGACTTCCGGGTCAAGAAGCGCTCCTGTGTATGCAGTGAAGAGGCCCACTGCACAGAAAAATAACGAAGGCAGCCTGACTTTTATAGTTTCTGAATGATAATCCTTTTCCTGACAGTTAAAAAAGCAACTTTGCCTCATGTATGCCCTGGATTACCATTTGTGTTCCGATAACGGCTAATATAAGACCCATCAGACGGGTTATCACGTTTATTCCATTGACACCGATGAATTTAACAAGACGTTGCC
>BTTF01000022.1:0-26356 GCA_036244995.1 bacterium
TTCATATCGAATGCCTCCCACCTTATCTCTTATATTTATTCTAACATGCCTCACTGTATTTATGACGATTCTATTGCCAGATAACAAAGGGGTGAAAGTCCCCTGTACGTGACCCCCTCATAGTTATATTAACAGAAGTGCCGGTCTAAGGCAAGGGCAAAATCGCAAGAGATTGTCTGGAGGAAACCTGCGGCAAAACTGTGAGCAGAGTCTGTCCCGGACTTGTGAGTCCCGCTATAGGTGGGATTTAGATTCCTGAAGGCGATCTTGTGTTGCTGGAACGTAACAAGGTTTTTTGCAATTTTATCAACATAGCTTTCTTGTCCGTCAATAGTTTTGCATGGTGAGTAAAAACGAAAATCTGTTTTTAAATAGCAAGGGGGGATATAGGATGTCCCTCAAATTTTATCTCTTTTTGGATTCACGAGCTTTAGTCCATTACCAAATCGCCCATTTCCCAATGACAACCTTCGCTAAAGCTTGCGTCCGTTTCAGTATGTCGGCCTTTGTGAACACACCCGCATTTGGGCCATACTGATGAGCAAGTTGTCTTGTTTCAGCATATGATGACTTCGCATAAAGGCCAGGAACAGTCATCTTTGTATGAGTAGGTTGGTTCTGGCACCTTGAATTGTCACTCTTTGAAAGAAGGGTCAAATTTCCAAACATATGCAGATGGTTACTAAAGTCAGCCTCATCGATAAACCCTTGAGAGCTAATGGTCCAATTGGGCGTTTGCGATATGATGTGTTCCCTAGTGATCTGGTCTATAACCATTTGATGCAATTTGGCATGCCCGTAAGCCGAACCAGCAACGTCTTCGTCATTCCGCATGAGAAAAAAAGTAAGAGCTCCGTTGTGGTACATGTCCTGTGATAGACTGGTTTGAAATGTGCCATCCGGCATGAACCACGTTACGAAATTTCTAAGGCCATTGGCAAGATCCTGAACTGTTGCAGTGCGAGATTCGTGAGATAAGTCACCGATGTCTTTTGCTGGATCCGTCCCACGGGTTTTGTATACGCGAACGTCACAAACTTCTATGCAGTACAACAGATCAACGGAAGTGTTCGGGACCTGCGACCGGAGCAGACCTCTCTGATGAAGTCGGATCGTAAGCGGATAGAGTCTAGCGGCAAGGCCAAGGATGACAAACAGCTCGTAAAGCTGTTTGTCTGTCGCTGTAGACAAAATGAGTTGTTTAAATGATAAGGCGAATGAACGAAGGTCTGATGTATAGTCGCTGATGAAGGATCGTAGCTCATTGGTTTTTTTACAAAGTTCCTTGAGCGTGCCTTTGAGGAAACCGTCAAAAACAGTCCGAACCGTGCCATTATAGTCTGATACATTTAAGGCTGTTGGATAGTTGTATGCAAGGTAGTGATACCGGAGAAGATCATCTTCTGTAAACGTGTCCCTTGCAATATTATCAATTCGATAGCCCGGTGAGATTACGAATTCCCGTAGCGAGTCGTACGCAGAAAAACAGTCGCCGAAGGCAGAATTAATATCAGCGTCAAGCGCACCGGCCAAATATCGGTTCGAATAGTAGACCAGCAAGGCTTTTGCTTTGTCCATAGAAGTCAGGGGGATGCCTCTATCATTAACGGTCTGAAACATCCTTATAGCACGGCCGGTATCGGTGGCGATAAACTGAATTATCTCCAATGACTTGATCGTCTCCACCCACCGCTTTACAAGAGTGATTCCACCTTCTGCAATGAGTGCTTTGGCCCGGTCATGGGCAAACCCATAGGCTGCCTGTAATTTTCGCTGGCCGCCACTGTTGGGAGTCGGTGAATTTCCGACAAATAAGTCTTTTACAAAGACAGCATTTTTACCAAAATCCATCTTGAGCAACGGGCCATTACGTAAAAGTATTGCTTCATTAGCTATGCAATCAGAGTCGGCAGGGTCCAGTTGCTTTAATAGCGCCTGAATAACCAACGTAAGTGTCGAAAGACGTTGTTGCCCATCGACGATCTCGTAAGACTGCCCGCTGTTCTTTGCAAGAACGATAGTGCCAAAGTAGTGTCCGGAGCCAGTCTCAAGGGCTTCTTGGATGTCACAAAACAAATCATCCACTTGGCCTGTACTCCATGCATAATCACGCTGGTAAGAAGGAATATGAAATATTTTTCCGACTAAAAATTGCTGTATATCAATTATATTGGACATTAAGTCTCCTTAATTCGGCTAACGCCCTCATCAGGGGCTTTCAGAAGGGGCGCGATTTTTGCGTTCTTTGCAAAAAATCGTGAGCCTTCTGAAAGTCCCTCTGGATGAGTTTGTTATGCATTGGTTTGTATACGTGAAAGCATTGATATGTACGGGTTTACTTTGATAGTTTTCAATTCTTTCAAAACGCCCTCAATTTTTCGGTCATTTTCAGGCGTTCGTTTCAAAAGGGCAGTATTGCGGCCTTCATAATACTGAAAAATAGAAACGTATGTTTCATACCACTTTACCCACCCTGCCTCTTTGGGAACCCACCCAACTAAACCCAAATATTCTTTTTGCAGGTGCAATGATTCTTCACATATACCATGTACTTTGAAAGGATATATGTACAAGAACCTAATAAATTCATCCAGCAATGCCCCTGCCCATGTAATAAGCTCTTTATCGCTAACGGCCTTTTCTACTCTTTTATCTAGAATATCTTTTTGATAATGGCAAACAGCATTCCTACAACGCTTTATTGTTAGAACATAGTCATCATATACTGATAAAAGCTCATTTATTGCTTTATCTGATTCTTTTAGGCTAAGCCACCCTTCTACAACAACGTACAATGATGCCAACCATTGACTACTGTATATAAAAAATCTTATACCACTTTCATCATTTTGAATTTTTCGCTCAAAATGATGACGTTCAATATCAGAACGGTAAATGTATTTGCCCCAAGAAGCCACTTCAAATAATTTTTCTGGCATAGATATATTCCCGTGCATAACGCCGCTCTTCAGCGGGCGCGGCTTTTTGCGATCCGCTGCAAGAGCATTGTTGGGCGAATTCCATCGCTGATGCATCCGTATCACCCTCCCGCCGCATTACTGAGATCTTCTTCAATGCGCAACACCCAGTCAGTTTCTTCTCCCCGTGATGATCTCACCTCACTTATCATTCTAATATTTCTCGCTGTCGTTTCAGGTTCCCAGCTCTCTCTTATTACGCTCACCGCCAATCCTAAGTACTCCTTAGCACGCTTCTCATCGCGGGAAAGAATCGATAATTCAAGCTGTGTTGCATAATCCCAGTAGTCTGGATTCTTATGCGCAAGGCGACGCTTTACAGCATAAGTGACTACGGGCATGAGTACCCCTTGTCTACTATCAGGTGGATTTGTCATCTCCATTAACGTGACAGCATTTATACCAGGATACGCATCCCTCCAGTCGGCCTCGAATCCCTCCACGTATGTTTCAATAGCTCTCTGTAAATATCCAGATGCTGCAGCACTTCCTGAGGTTTTCGCCTTCTCCCACTGGTCTTTGTAAACCCTACCGAGGATACCGTTAGTTTCGCTACTTGGACCGTGCATACGTATGAGTTCTTTTAAAACATCTTCAGCCTCTGCATGTCTCTCAAGTCTATTTAGCGCAAACCCAAGCTGCTCTTGAACAAGCACTGTCTTTTTTAATGGGGGTGACATCTGCTCGGTTAGAGACACCATTGCACCCCAATCTTTAACCGCTCGGTAGGATAGGAATAGATCGACAACGATTGCAGGATCAGCGTCAACCACATTAATCTCGTTCTCGATCTCTGCCACCGCCTCTTTTCCCTTGTCGCGAGCCTCTCTGAGACGACCTTTCATTATTCGTGAATATTCAACCACATCGCGAAAGCTATCAGTCTTCAGCCGCCGAATGTCCGGCCTTGGAACATCTGTCAAGAGTTGATAGAGAGGACTGTCATCTGCTGGTTCACGACACGCTTTGAGTCGCTCAGTTAACTGTTTTTGTACTTTTACGGCGTTGGCTGGCTGCCCTACGCTGTCGATTTCATAGAGGATCGCTCTCAGTGGGGTAACATCGAACGGTAGGCGCATTCCGCTTCCTGCAATAGAGACAGTACTGTAAGGGCGGACTCCATGCCGGATACCGAGTTCGTAAAAAACATTTGCATTTGCGGTAGTTAGATCAGCGACTGCGTAATTGCACATCATGAGACGTTCGAACATCGGTTTGTGAATGATCCCGCCAATTATCTCCTCATCTGCTCGAATCGGCTCAAGCTCCGCATCCTCGATGGCAGGCTTTATTACCTGCTCATATACAGAGTCAAACTCCACAACCCGTCCGCTCTCATCAGACTTCCGTCCAAAAGGCATTAAAACGAAACAATATGGCTTCATTGCTGCTCCTATTCACTTTGTAGCAAGGTTCTGAAGGGTTTCTTCACTCCATGCGTAAAGGTGTATATTGTTATCTTCCAGTACCTTCGGTTTCTGCCCGTTTGTATTCTTGAGCCGGATCGCGTAGACGGGCTTTCCATTTTCGAGTGTCATTTTGACTTCTTCCCGTACCCACCGGCTCCGGTGGGTTTTTTCACCAACAAACACGATGGAACGAGACGTTCCTGTCATTGCCTTCGAAATCGCTTGTCTAATAACAGCTACATCTTCAGTGTTCCAGCGTTTGAGAAGGTCTTTCACGCGAAAGTTGAGGTTGTGGTAGTTGGGATTGACTGCTCGGCCTTTGATTGTCAGAACAGTTTCCCGGTCGGCTTCGGTAAAACTAAAAAATACTACATTCGGCATTGTTACCCTCCTTCATTTATTAATGAGTCAGTTTTGGCAAAATGTTCGAGGCTGACAAGTATTTATGTCCTTTAACGCTTAACACCCAACGCTCCAGATAAGTTGTGCCGCTGAGTCTTCCGGCGTCGGCCTCAATCCGGTTGTCGGGCTTTCTTCACTTATGGGATGTTACCATTGAGAATTAGCAGCTACCTTTATATCTTTACTTACCTTCAGGTCCAGCTTAAACACATCTTCGTTCGTTCTTATTCCACCCCAAGTTTGCGAAGTTCCTCTTCCACCTGGTAAAGCTGGCCCTGAATTTCATGTTCTGAAGCTAAAACCTGAGCTTTTCGTAAAACTCTGGTGGCATCAGCCCGTCGCCCCACCTGCGAATAGAATGTGCCGAGATGGCGGAGCCCCTGGACAGTGAAGGGATATCTGTCTGTAGTTTCAAGTTTGGCAACACCATCTTCCAACAAACGTTCAGCTTTTCGAAACAGACGACATGCCGCGTACGCTCGTCCTAAATGCATTTCACTTTCTCCTACTCGCCCGGGGTCTTGATCTTTAGCGAGTCGAATCGCAAGCGCTCGCTTAAGATCAAATATTCCGCCTGCCGGATTGAGCATTGCGAGCTTGATGTGACCACGAATGTCCAAAAGGCCCGAAGAGTCAGAACCGGGAGAAGCCTCCAATGCCCTATTGCAATTCCACAGAGCCTTTCGCAATAGATTTTGCTTGACATACCACGAAGGGACCAACTTTGCGATTGAGTAGTACTCACTTGCCACAGCACCGTTATTAGCAAATATCGATGGCGGTCCAATTTCGGCCTTCATTTGTAGTGGCATATACGAGCGAATCGTGAACAGCGTATTTATAGCCGCAAGACGTCCTAGGTAAAAGTGCCCGTGCAACGAATACCATGCAGATGCACTGGACCAGTGTGTAAGGGTTTGCGCCCAAAGTGGCAAAAAATTTTCGTACTTTTGGTCTGTGTATGGCGCTGTAGAAAGATGACGAATAACTACCCATAGTTTTGCCATTTTTGCCGGTATAACGTCCTCTTCTTCCGCTTTTATTAACAATTGCTTGATGCCCATTTTGTCTGGCTGTGTGTCCAACAAGGGGCTGAAATTACCGTCAAGAAATTGCACGTCTCGAAGGTTT
The DNA here is from genome assembly GCA_036244995.1 of bacterium. Taxonomy (GTDB): domain Bacteria; phylum Nitrospirota; class Thermodesulfovibrionia; order Thermodesulfovibrionales; family JdFR-85; genus BMS3Bbin07. The sequence goes on from BTTF01000022.1 coordinate 5,921, forward strand.
AAATTAAAATTTAGAAAAGGCGTTCGTTTACGGGCGACATCTTGGACAAGTGGACCAGCACCTATCGTTTCATGCTGTCGTTCAACAGGTTCTATGATGCGCTCGATTGCCGCATATAATTGGTCTTTTGTCACTGATTCCCATATGCGTGCTACAGGACAAGCAAGCCGGATTGATTTAAGAAGACTAAGGATTCGTCGGTCCGGATTATTAAATGGGGACAAAAGGAAAATCCAAATGTCACGCTTGCTGAAGGCAGCGGTCGCAATCTCGAGCTCTAAGATCGATACCTGTTCAGCATTCCAAGTAGTGCCAAAGGATCCATCGAGAACGCAAATGAACTTCGAGGCAATTCGCACCTGCTTCAAGCAGATTACCTGAATCTCATCAAGCGACTTGCTCTTGAATTCCTGGCATAACGAAAATTCCGAGACCCAGATTGGAAACCCACTCTTTTGACCTTGTTCCCAAATGTGGCTACGGAGTTCTTCAAGGCCTTTGAGCCGAGAGGCGAGAAAAGCCTGATAAACCAGCGAATTTGTTTTGTTCGTTATCCCTTTGTAAAGTCTTTCACACATTCGACAAAACTTTTATACTGCGCCTTTGTTTCCTTTATTAATCATTACAAACAATTGAAATACAATGCCCAACGATTTAGTCACCTATGTGTGCCATGTAAGATACTTCCATGCAATAAATCTATTTGCATATTGAAAACTAATCAAAGTCAAAATCAGCACTGCGGGCACGCATTAGGTGCACTTTTTTGTTAGATGCTTCTTTATCATATTCTGTCTTGAAATTTCTTCTTTGTTTCCTCAGAAACTGGCCCGTCGTCCGTAAGTTCTTTTATCTCTTTGTTCGAGGCAAAGATACCAGTTTTGAGCGAAACCCATGCTAACATGAATAAAAGGCCACCAACTATATACGTCCACCACCCGGTAAATTTTGCAAAAATGAAAATTGCTGCTGCCAAATATATCAGTCCCCAAATGATAGGAACATGTCTGCCAGTTTGTGGAGAAGCAGATGAATCGGGAGCGGGAGATGAACTGGATGGAGAATAATTGCTTGGCTTTCCAATTATTTGACTTGCCATAATAACTTTGAATGGATCAACAGATAAATCTTCATTGCAGGAAGGACAAATAAAATGAAGGAAGCCAGTTGACGAATCCTTGCCCAGTGTTTTAAAAATATCTGATTCTGGAGTAGTACTTATCGTATCATGAGCTTCAACTTTTCCTTCATGGCCACACCCAGCACATTTTATATTTCTTGTAGCCATAATGTTCCCCCTTCATGCTGTTTTTTTACATCTAACAAGGTATTATACAGTTTTCTGTATAATACCAGAATCACCACAAAAATACTAAACTATGAAAGTCGACGTACAAGCGGGGGCAACAGCTTTTCTCTTGATTTCTATGTACTTACTATGTTTAAGTAGTTGTATAGTACCCGTTTTGTAATGATATACAGAAATCTGTATATCTACCAAGCTTGATATTTCTACCGGACAGCAACGGGGGGATGGACTACACATTACACAATTTTGATCTGTTACAAATCTTCTTTTATACGTTTACTGAGGAGAGAGAGGGCGAGGAGACCTCGCCCCTACAGCTGAATTTGACCCTGCAGGTAAGGAGCTTTACGAGCCGCCTTCAGCCCTTATATTCTTTACCTCTTCAGCAGCCATTTTCGCTATTCTCGGCTCAGGGTTTTTGGAAAGGAGTTCTTCAAAGACCGCAAGGGCCTTTTTGTTTTCTCCCTTATTGTACCTGTAAATCAACCCGATATGGAAAAGGCTGTTCAGATGTGCCGGGTCCAGTCTCAGGGCAGTCCGGAACTTCTTTATGGCAAGGTCATATTTCCCCGTCTTCTGATAAAGTATCCCCAGATCATTCTGGATGTGAACACTGTCCGGAGCAAGTTTTTCGGCTTTCTTAAAGACCTCAAGGCCCTCATAAACCTGATTGCTCTCAAAATACATATCCCCAAGGGCAACCAGTGCATCGATATTATCAGGATTCTCTTTAAGGTAAGCCTTTACCTCCTGAATCCGCTCCGCTACAGGCATGGTCTGCTCAGGTCCTGCTGCAACCTCCTGAGTGGTTTCTCCATTATTCAGTGCAAGGTTAACCAGGGACATTATGACCATCCCCGCAAATATCAGCCAGAAAAAGAGTATGACTATCGTCTCCTTTCTGCTCCTAACTGCCTCCATTACATCACCTCCCTATAATTCTATACAGAATCTGTGTATAAAGTTGAACAGCTGTTGTTTTTCTGTCATTCCGGCTTGTCCGGAATCGTTCTTTAAGAAAGATTCCCGACTCCCGAATGTGTTCGGGATTGCGGGAATGACAAATGACTGTATTTTATACACAAGCACTATCTGACATCCTTCTCCTTAAACAGGTCTTCAAGCCTGTTTAACCTCCGGACGAGTTTTCTCTGCTGCCCTGCAACATACGTGAGGTATGAAAACAATCCCGCCCATACAGCCAGGTAAGCCACAACCAGAAAAACAAGGTTTTTCATCAATCTCCTCCTTCTATCCTGTTCTCCAGAAACCTGATCCTTTTACATGTTAACGCCACGCTGGTCTTGAGTTTAAAAAGCAGAAACCATAGAGAGAAAAAGGCCGCCATGGTTATTGCGAGTGTAAGGAGCATTGAGGGCGCTATATCAATGGAGTCCGACCTTATTACCACCGGATGAATCGACCTCCAGACCCTTGCAGACATAAAGACTATGGGCACGTCAACAAAACCCACAATAGCCATCACCGCACAATAAGTCGCCCTCTTGCCTTCCTGTTCAACGGACGTCCGCAATATCAGATACGAAACATATATAAACCAGAGTATCAGCGCTGTGGTCAGCCTGGGGTCCCATGTCCACCACGTGTTCCAGATCGGCCTTGCCCACAGGACTCCGGAGACCAGGGTCAAGGAGATAAAAACCACTCCGATCTCCACACTGCTTGAACCGTAGACATCCCATTTTATATCCTTCTTTACGAGATAGAGAATCCCGCAGATGAAGGCGACAAAGAAGGACAGAAAAGCCGTAAAGGCCATTGATAGATGCACATAAAATATCTTCTGCACAATCCCCATCACACTCTCGGTAGGGGCATAGAAAAAAATTGTATAAATGGCTGAAAGAAACAACAGGCCTACAATAACCGGTAAGGCCCTGCCCCTGAAATCGGTATCCACTTTCTAACCCTCCTTTATTACATATTCAAACAAAAGATAACTCACGCCTGAGAATATGAAACCAAAAGATACTATTATATACAGCCATGATGAATACTCCCGGTACGGGACCCCCTCAAAAACACTTCCGGTAACCTTTACAGCAAGGGCGATCAGGGGCGTGATAACGGGAAAGAGCAACAGGGGCAAAAGCACCTCGTTCCTCCTCGTCCCGGCTGTTATGGCGGAAAAGAGTGTGCCCACTGTAGAAAAACCCAGGTTTACAAACAGCACTACAACAATGAGCATCGGCAGGTGCCGGGCAAACCTGTCACCGTAGAAGACAAAAAATACCGGGATTATTACCGACTCGGCTATAACCATAAAGATAAAATTAACCGCTGTCTTGGCAGCATATATCTGCTCCGACTCAACCGGACTGAGAAGCAGGCCGTCGATACAGCGGTTTTCCTTCTCCTGTGAAAGCACCCTGCCAAGACCCAGCACTGCCGAGAAAATTATCGAAACCCATAGTATCCCGGCAGCTATCTCTCCATCCACCTCCCTGCCTATCCCGAGGGCGATATTCAGTATAACGAGTAACAGAAACCCGAAGAAGACCATTGATACCAGGGATTCTTTCTTTCTGAACTCGGTAAGGAGGTCCTTTTTTATTATCAGGAGCGCATCTCTCATACGTCCTGTAGACCCCTCAGATAGCGGAGATAGACGTGCTCGAACTCGTCGGTGTCAACCTCGCTTCTGTCCTTAAAATAAACGAGCCTTCCCTTTGAAAGAATCCCAACCTTTGTGGCGCTCTCCAGACCCCTTTTGAGGTCATGGGTAACCATCACTATAGTCCTTTGCCGGCTGTGCAGTTGCCTCAGATGCCCACTCAGCAGTATTGAGGCACGCTCGTCAAGCCCTGTATAGGGCTCATCCAGAAGGAGCAGTGACGGATCATTAATGAGCGCCCGCGCAATGCTCAGGCGTTGCTGCATCCCGCGGGAGAACTCTGAAACCTTTGAATCCCCCCTGTCCTGCAGGCCTACCAGCTTCAAAAGTTCTCCGCTCTTTGCCTCAGGGTTATTGACCCTGTAAAGTGCAGCATAAAACTCAAGGTTTTCCCTGGCGCTCAGGTCGTTGTACAGGAAGGACTGATGGGATATCACACCAAGTTGCGCCCTGAATTCCTCAGGTTGTTCTTCAATGTCAAAATCCATAACCCTTACGCTGCCTGAGCCCGGCTTGAGTAATGTGGCTATAATCCTTATGAGTGTGGTCTTGCCGGCGCCGTTTGGACCGAACAGACTGAGAAACTCACCCTTCTGCAGGGTCAGGTCTATTCCCCTCAGGGCCTCAATACCGTCATAACTTTTCTTCAGACCTTTTATCTGAAGAAAGCCCGAAGAACTACCCATTGGTGTTCTCTTTGCTGCCTCCACCTTTTATACCCTTGTTCCCACCCAGCTCCTTCATGACCTCAGCTACCTTCAGTCTGTAATGGTTCCGGAGTTTATCATAATCATCGGTATTTATCTTGTTTGAGGCAAGCTCAAACTCAATATCCTTGAGTGCTTTCAGAAAAGACGCTTTCTCCATCTCAAGTGACTTGTTCCGCTCATCCTTTACGTCGGGAGCCTCCTGCCACACCTGCCTGCCTCCCATTAGCGGCATAAGTGCATAAACCATGGCTATAGAGGCTATTATAAAAAATACTGCCCATTCCATCTCTAATCCTCCTCAAACTTCTTCAATTCGTCATCTATCTTCTTCTGCATCTCATCATTCAACTCCGGACCTTTCGTCTCAGCCTCTGCTGCGGCTTCCTTTTTGCCTGAAAATGCCCATTTCCTCACAAAGATAACAGCTACGATCAGCCCGGCCAGCAGCCCCACAAACGGGAAGATATAGGCTATCAGGTTAAACCCCTTTTTGGGTGGCGCCGAGAGGACACTCTCACCATATTGTGATACAAACGAATTTAATATCTCCTCTTTTGTCTTGCCCTTATCTATCATGCCCCTGATCTTTGTCCTCATCTCTTCAGCCCTCTCACACTCACATGTACCAAGCAACTGACCGCAACCACAGTTGCAGATAAGACCGTTTTCCACCTCGGCAGTACTCAGTGAAAACCCCTTTGAAGGCACGGACAGTATCAACATAAGAGAAAAAATTATCAAGCCGCCATACTTAATGAATCTCACTATAGACCCCCTTCCTTTTTCTATCCGGCAAAATCGCAATTATACCACCTGCCACCATTATGACTCCGCCAATCCAGATCCAGATCAACAGGGGATTGACCGTAACCTTGAGCGTTATCTCCCTGTTTTCCCCGATCCCGGGCATTGTCACATATAGGTCTTCAGTCAGGCCGGTCCTGATAGTTACTTCCGTAGTCGGTTTCTCTGCATTTATATAATACCTGCGCTCCGGCGATATGGTTCCGGCAGGTTTTCCGTCTTTAAACACTGTTAGCGTGGCGGCATAAACATCTTTGTTTCCATCCCTGTATCCCCTCAAATCATCATAACGCAGTTCGTAATCCCCTATCTTTATGCTCTCTCCCTTGTAAAGGGTGCCCTGGGCCTCGAGTTTGTATGCAGAAGACCCGGTAATGCCTATGACTATAAGAACCACTCCGAAATGTACGATATAACCTCCGTATCTCCTTCTCATTTTATAGAGAAGCCTCGGAAATGCCGTAAATACCGGCTCTCCTGTAAGCCTCTTCCTTGCCATTGTCCCACCCCTGAACTCGTTGAGGATGGTTACAATCACAAAAATGGAGAGTGAAAATGCCGTCAGGGGATAGAAATCCCTTACGCCAGCTATAAAGAGCGCTACCGCCCCTGTCACGGCTGCCAGGGCAGGAACAAGAAAGTTTTTCCGAAGGTTGTCGGCAGATGCCTTTCTCCAGCCTATGAGGGGACAGATACCGGTCAGCAGCAGCAGGAGGAGAAAGAGAGGGGTGTTTACCTGATTGAAGAAGGGCTGACTGACTGTGAGTTTATTCCCTGTCACCGCCTCTGATATGAGCGGGAAGATGGTTCCGAATAATGTAGAGAAGGCAATCGCGAGAAAGAGCACATTGTTAAAAATAAAGGTGCTCTCCCTTGAGAGATAGGACTCAAGGCTATGCTTGCTCCTCAGTTCGTTGAAGCTTTCCGCTATAAGATAGATGCCGACAAGGAGTATGGCTATCATGAAGACAAGAAAATAGCCCCCCAGTCCCGTGGCGCCAAAGTCATGCACGGACTGAAGCACACCGCTTCTTACCAGATATGTGCCAAAGAGACAGGAAACAAAGGTCAGGACAATGAGCGCCATGTTCCAGACCCTCATGATGTTCCTTCTCTCCTGTATTATCGCCGAATGGATGAATGCCGTTGCAACAAGCCAGGGAATTAATGAGGCGTTTTCCACAGGGTCCCATGCCCAGTAGCCACCCCAGCCGAGCTCGACATAGGCCCACTGTCCACCAAGTATAATCCCTATGGTCAGGAAGACCCAGGACAGGACATTCCACCTCCTCGTCTTCCTCAGCCACGTCTCGTCCAGCTTGCCGATCACCATTGCTGAAACGGCATATGCAAAGGGTATGGTAAAGCCGATATATCCCAGAAAGAGTGCAGGAGGATGAAAGATCATACCGGGATTCTGGAGCATGGGGTTAAGGCCCTGACCGTCTTTGGGGATAAATCCTAAAAGCGTGAACGGATTTGAGACCGAGGTAAGAAGGAGGAGGAAAAAGCTCACTGTAGTGGCAAGGACGAGATAGATATAAGGGGTGTTCCTGCTTTTCAGGTCCAGCCTCGTGTTACGGACTACAATAGCGGTAAAGATACTCAGCACCCAGGCCCAGAAGAGCAGAGAGCCCTTCTGTCCGGCCCAGAAGGCGGAGACCTTGTAAAACATCGGCAGGGCCCTGTCTGAATAGGATGCCACATACTCCACCTGAAAGTTATCGGTTACAAAGAGATACACCAGGGCGATTGACGCAAGCGTTGTAAAAAGCGCAAGGCCGTAAAGCGATCGCCTGCCGCTCTCTATAAACCTCATATCATTCTTCATCAGCCCGGTCAGAAGGAGGGCCATTGCTGCAAGGGAAAATATAAATGCAAAAACCTGCGACAGGTTACCGAAATTTACCATATCCTATTCCTTTTCTCCTTTTCCGGTTTTTTTCGTTTTGTATTTTGACGGACATTTGGCAAGGAGGGTCGTTGCAGAAAAGGTGTTCTTGTCTCTGTCATAGTTTCCTTCAAGTATCACTTCAACATCCGGCTTGAATGCATCCGGAACAACTCCGGTATATCTGACCTTCATGGTCTTCGTATCGTCATTAATATCCTTCACCGTAAAGGTAAGGAGGAGGTCCCTCTGGTTGTAGTTCGTGCTACCTTCCACAACCTTGCCACTGACCCTTATGCCCCTGTCATTAAAACTTCCCGGGGCTGCAGCTATGACCTCACCCACCGTCAGGTAATAAACCCCGGTCTCCGAAACCCCTTTGTATATCAGAAACCCGACACCAACCACAATAAGCATCACTGCTACCAGCGTTTTTTTTGCAGACTTCTTCATACACCTCCATCCTCCATCTTAAAATTAGCGCCGGTCCACAAACCCGGTTATTGCCGTCATGCCCCCAGGGTATTCAGGAAGGCACAGAGCGCAACTGCACTTTTACCGTCGGAATTCAAAACAGATTATAAAGCAAAAGATATGCCAGCGTCAAACTATTTACCGGCATTTGCTCCAGGGCTTTGTTTTTAAAGAATTTACCGGGATTCCGGTATCACGGGGATAGAATAGAGGCAAGGACTTGGTGGGACAGAAGGGGACACTCGTGAGACAAATTGTCTCACGAGTTCCTGATCTCCAGGAGCTTTCTATATATGGTCTTCCGGTTTACACCAAGGATTTCCGCAGCCCGTTTCTTGTTTCCACCGCACCTCTCCAGAATATGCTCTATGTACTGCCGTTGAAGCTCATCGAGTGATTTTTCCTCTGCGAATCTAAACCCCTCTCCTGCGCTTCCCGTTGCAATCATTTCATCCGGCATATCTTTTATCCGTACAACTCCATCCTCCGAGAGATACACAGACCTTTCAATCACATTCTCAAGTTCCCTTATGTTTCCGGGCCACGGGTAATCCATAAGAAACCTCATGACCTCGGGAGAAATCCGGGTCTTCTTCTCCTTCTGTTCATACCTGTTCAGAAACTCCTGCACAAGGATGGGAATATCCTCCCTGCGCTGCCTGAGTGGGGGAAGCTCTATCCTGAATATATTGAGTCTGTAATAAAGGTCTTCCCTGAACCTGCCCGCCCTCACCTCTTCCCTCAGATTCCTGTTGGTGGCAGAGATAATCCTGACATCAAAGGGGATGTATTTATTGCTTCCAACGGGTTTAACCTGCCTGTCCTGCAGGGCCCTGAGGAGTTTTGGTTGCAAGGTCACAGGCATTTCCGTAATCTCGTCAAGCAGGAGAGTCCCTCCCTGGGCCTCAAGGAAGAGTCCCTTTTTATCGTTCTTTGCGTCAGTAAAGGCCCCCCTGACATGACCGAAGAGCTCGCTCTCCAGGAGCCCCTCGGGAATGGAGGCACAATTTACAGGAACAAACGGCTTTTCCTTTCTCTGTGAACACAGGTGAATTGCCCTTGCAATCATCTCTTTTCCGGTACCGGTCTCGCCCTCGATAAGCACATTCCCCCCTGAATCCACGATCTTCTCAATAAAGGTGAATATCTTTATCATGGCAGGACTCTTGCCTGTAAGGTTGTGGAAACTGTAGCGCTTTGCGGTCATTTCCTCAAGTTCCCGTAACCTCTTCCTCATTTCAAGTTCCCTGACCGCCTTTTTAACGGCAACCAGTATCTGTTCCATCTTAAAGGGTTTTATAATATAATCATAAGCGCCCCTGTCCATGAGCTTTACAGTATCGTCGATATTTCCAAAGGCGGTGATAAGGATAACAAAGGGGGAAAAACCATTCCCTGTTCTCGTCCGGTCAAGAAAGGAAAGTCCGTCCATAACAGGCATCTTTATATCCGAGATGACAATCTGAAACCTCCGCCTCTGCATCAGGGCAAGGGCATCGTGGCCGTTCGAGGCTGTCTCCACGGCATAGCCATGCTCCAGCAGGATATCTCTTAAAAACTCCCGCATATCCTGCTCGTCTTCCACAACAAGTATGCTTATCCTGTCTGCCTCCGCCATAACAAAACCCCTTTTAAATAAAATTATTAACCCGGCAACTATTCAGAGAGACATGTTTGTCTGCAATATCATACAGTTAACCGGTAAAAACCCGCTCTTTACACACCCCCTACCCCCTCTTTTTAGAGGGGAGAGCAAATGATTCCAGCTTTCCCTTGGCTGTTTACCAGCTTGCACGCCATTCCCTCTTCCCGTTCCGCCCCTTATCTGTAAATCCTCTGTTTTCCCCTCTATCAAGAGGGGATTAAGGGGTGTGTGCCTTTTAAAAACCCTGTCTTTATTTGCCGGGTTAATAATAAGGTTTAACCTGGGAAAGGAAGCGATATGACAGAGTCTGAACGGTTTTAATTAGAGTCTGTGTATAAAGTCGAACAGTTGTCTTTTTCTGTCATTCCGGCTTGTCCGGAATCGTTCTATAATAAGGATTCCCGACTCGCTCCACTTGCGGGAATGACAAATGACGGCACTTTATACACAGACTCTAATGAGTTCAGAGTCTGTCATATCGCTTCCAACAACCATTTATCACAATATCACTGTTACATCCATTTTGTTGCCGGGAAAAAACTACTCCACCTCTATTGCTGCTCCCCATTGTCCCGCTCCGCAGGAAACCTCATAATAAATCTTACCCCACCTTCATACGAATCATCAATCTCAATGGTTCCACTGTGCTCCTGAACAATGTTGGCAACGATGAAGAGCCCCAGACCGGTCCCCTCTCCAACATCCTTTGTCGTAAAAAACGGATCAAAAACCCTTGCCCTATGCTCAGGGGATATACCGGGACCGTTGTCCTCAAAGCATATCCGCATGAATTTCCTGTTATTGTCAATCTCTTCAGAGGCAGTAATCCTGATCCTGCCGCCATCCTTCATATCATGCAATGAATTGAGCATCAGGTTGACAAACAACTGTCTGAAACCATCCTCGTCCCCAAAAAACCTTTCAGCCGAGATGTCATATTCGAGGCTCAGGGGCAGACTCTCTCTTCTCTGTCTGAGTTTGCATAAGGAAAAAGCCTCATCAATTATATCCTTCAGGTTAAGCTCCTTAAAGGCGGTTGGGGGCTTTCTTGAAAAAGATAGCAATTGCTGGATGGTCTCCGATATCCGGTCTGCCTGCCGTATTATGGTCCTAAAACCCTCTCGTTGTGGATGATCCTCCGGGAGTTTTCCCATCAATTGTTCCGCCCGGCCACTTATAACATTCAGGGGGGTGCCGATCTCATGTGCAAGGCCGGACGTAAGCTGCCCTATTGAGACAAGTTTTTCAGAATGACGAAGCCCGCGTTCAAGCCTGAGCTTCTCGTTGAAAAATTTCTCTTTCTTTATATATTGCTGCTCCAGATTCTCGGCCATCCGGTTAAAATCGTCAATCAACTCATCCAGTTCCACCACACCGCTTTTTTCGATACGAAGACCAAGGTCGCCCTCACCCAGTTTTTCCGATGCCTCCTTGAGCCTCCTTATGGGAACGGATATGCTCCACCTGCTTATAAGGTAGGTGGCGGCGCCAAGCAGTGATGCGGCAATCAGTGTAAACAGCAGAAACCTCCTCGTTACTGCTGAAAGCCCGATATTAATGTAGCCAAGAGATAGTATAACCTCAACAGCGCCCTGTACTGCACCGTTTAAATTCCGGATGGGGGTCACCACGGAGATGAATTCATTCTTTCCGACACTAAAAGTCTTTTCCCTGCCCCCCGGCTGAAGCCCTTCCATATCAATACTGCTGTGAGGACACTGAATGTTTGTACAGTTGCTGCGTGAGAAATCCACCAGAGTGCCGTTTTTGTCATAAACATTTATGACCAGCACATCCTTTTCATTTATCGGAGCAATGGCACGGATAAGGTCCTCGACTGTAAAATGCCGGTCTTCCCGGTGATAAAACCTGAAGGTGGCGGAAAGGGTCCGTGATAACATCCATGCCCTTGATTTGACCTCACCTAAAAGGTGGTATCTCTCGTCTTTTACAGAGATATAGCCAAGCGCTGCAGAAAGGAGGAGCATCAGGGTGAATATGTAAAGAAACAGCCTTGTTGAAATCTTCAAGCCTTAAGAATCCTCGTTGAATTCAGTACTGCAAGAACGGCAACACCCACATCCGCAAAGACCGCCTCCCACATGGTTGCCATGCCAAAGGCACCGAATATTATAAAAAACCCCTTGATCGTCAGGGCCATGGTTATGTTGATGAAGACAATCTTCCGCGTTCTTCTCGATATATGCATTGCATCGAGCAGACCCGTCAGCCTGTCTTTCATGAGCACCACGTCTGCGGCCTCAATAGCGGCATCAGAGCCGAGCCCTCCCATCGCCACCCCGATATCAGAGGCCACAAGCACGGGCGCATCGTTAATACCATCTCCGACAAAGCCTATCTTGTCCCGCTTTCCGTCAATACTTTCCTCCAACTCCTTGACAATCCTGATTTTATCCTGGGGCAGCAGCTCGGCATGAAACTCATCTATCCCCAACTCATTGGCAACCAACTCCGCCGCATCCCTGCCGTCTCCTGTAAGCATCACCACTTTCCGGACCCCCTCTTTTCTGAGGCCCTCAATAGTCGCGGCGGCATCAGCCCTCACCTTGTCGGCAAGCAGGATGTATCCTGCATACTTCGAGTCAATGACAATATGCACGACCGTGCCCTTCACCTTGCATGTATCGTGATCAATGTCATATCCCTCCATGTGGAGAATCCTGTCATTGCCTGCCAGGATTTCCCTGCCCTCTGCAATTGCCCTCACACCATGGGATGGGATTTCCTCGTATTTCTGTATCGTGTTTTCATCTACCCCCCCTCCAAATGCCTCCATGATGGACTTTGCAATGGGGTGATTAGACTGGCTCTCCGCCTCAGCAGCAAGACGCAGAAGTTCTTCCCTTGTAAATCCGTTCAGGGGCATAACTTCCGTAACCTTAAACACTCCCTCGGTAAGGGTCCCCGTCTTGTCAAAAACCATTGTACGGATATCCCTGAAACCCTCAAGATAATTTGAACCCTTAAAGAGCACCCCGTTTCTGGAGGCAGCCCCGATGCCGCCGAAAAAACCGAGCGGGATGGAGATGACGAGTGCGCACGGACAGGCTATCACAAGAAAGACAAGGGCGCGGTAAATCCATTCAGAGTAAGTCTCCGGATGGGAAAAGACGGATGTAAGTGCAGGTATCTGATAGATAACAGGCGGCAGAACTGCAAGGGCAAAGGCGCCGGCCACAACTGCAGGTGTATAGACCTTTGAAAACTTGGTGATAAACTTCTCTGTCGGAGCCTTTTGTGCAGATGCCTTTTCAACGAGGTCAAGTATCCTGCTCACTGTTGAGTCACTGAATACCTTGGTAACCCTCACCGTTATCACTGCATTTCTGTTTATCATTCCTGAGAGGACCTCATCGCCCTCTTTCAGGGATCTCGGCATTGACTCTCCGGTCAGTGCCGAAGTATCCACACTGCTTTGGCCCTCCTCAACAACACCGTCAAGCGGAACCTTCTCTCCGGGCTTGACCATTATAAGGTCGCCAACCCGTACATCCTGGGGCTTCACCCTTTCGGTAATTCCATTCTTCCTCAGATTTGCATAATCCGGCCTTATCTTAAGGAGTGTTCTGATCGATCTTCGCGAGTGGTTTAATGCCCTGTCCTCAAAATACTCTCCCACCTTGAAAAACAGCATCACACCAACGGCCTCTGGAAATTCCCTTATGGCAAAGGCGCCAAGGGTCGCTATGGTCATCAGCAGATTCTCTCCAAAGAAATCCCTGTTGATTATGCCTTTTACGGCGCCTGAAACAACATCATGACCTGCAATGATATAACCGATCAGGTACGGCATGAGGACTGCCCAGAAACGCAGATCACTCAGGGGTAAATCTTCAGCATCCGGATATACGTAATTCTGAATGACAAGACCGGTGACAAAGAATATACCGGCAATAAATATCTTGAGGAGAATGGAAGGACCGGCACTTTCCTCCTCCTCTTCTCCCTCTTCATACTCTATCTTCCTTATCTTTATATGCGGCTCAATCTTCTTGACCACAGCAAGGGCCTCGTCTTCAAGCTCCCTGCTGTCAGTATCAAGAACAAGGGTGGATGAGGCAAAACTCAACTCTGCTCTCACTCCGTCCATCTGATTCAGCTTCTGCTCTATCTTTGCAGCACAGGAGGCACAGCTGAGACCGCCAAGGTAATACCTCGTGCCCCCGGTAATGGCAGGCATTTCAGGACGCTCCCCCTGCGTAAGCCCGCAGACCCCTTCAGCACAATGATCGTCTGTCTTGCTGTTTTTAATGTGTAGCGGAAACTCAGGCATACAATATCATTAACTCCGGCTCCCTTAAGCCCTGGAACTCCTTGTCCTGTACAAAAATATCATTATTCCCACCAGCACCATGGCAAGACTCAATATCTGCCCCATGGTAAGGAAGGCAACTACAAAGCCAAGCTGAGCATCCGGTTCCCTGAAGAACTCAAGTGAAAACCTTATCACACCGTACAGGATGAGAAACAATGCAGTTAAACCACCTGTAATCTTTATTCTGTCTTTCATATACCATAATACGATAAAAAGCACCACCCCTTCAAAAAAGGCCTCATACAGTTGAGACGGATGACGCGGCAGCCCGCCTCCGCAAGGAAAGACCATTGCCCATGGAACGTTAGTCACCCTTCCGTAAAGCTCGCAGTTAATGAAATTCCCGATCCTTCCAAACCCCAGCCCTATCGGGGCTGTTGCGATTACAAGGTCTGCAACCAGCCAGGAATCCAGACCCCGCTTCCTGCAAAAACATATACCGGCAAAGACCGAACCTATCAGTCCACCGTGAAATGACATCCCCCCGTGCCAGACTGCAAATATCTCAAGGGGGTTATGCATGTATTCCGCAAAATTATAAAACAGGACATAGCCGAGCCTTGCTCCCAGGATAAGGCCAAGGATAATATAGAAGTAGAGATCATCCACAACCTTTCGGTCTATCCCTATCCCCTTCTTTTTTATCTGATAGTTCACGAGGAGATAGGAGCTTGCAAAGCCAATGAGGTACATAAGGCCATACCACCTCACCTGCAGGGGACCGACCTTTATTATGTAAGGTTTTATATGAGGATAGGGTATCATGTTACTTGATTAACCTGGTTTTTTTCTCAAAGATACATTCCGTCAACTCCCTGTTAAGCCCGATACCAACATCAAGCATCGAGCAGTACATCCTCTGGGCAATCGCCTCACTATCCACATTTACCAGACTCGTTATCGACTGATTGACAACAAATGCCTCTTCTGTGTAAAGCTCAAGAATCTCGTTATTCAACTCTAAAAACTCCTCTTTTCTAAATGCCTTTCTGACCATATCATCGTAGTCCTCCGCGTCTCCTGACCCAAGGAGCCTCACAAAGAGAAGAATCAGCCTCTCCGTCCGCTCCTTCCTCAGCGGCAGTATCTTTCCGTATGCAAAAGCTATCCTTACAGGAAGAAACCTTATGTCCCCCTTGAGCCTGCAGTCAAGGTCGATACTGCCCTCGATAACCTCTTCAACATCCCTGTCACAGATACTGATTCCTGCTTCATTAATTACAGCGGCCATATCAAGACAGAGCCTGTAATACTGAAGCTCCCTCTTTATCCTGGCCAAAAGAAACTTTTTAAAAACCGGAAACTGCACTGAAGATACAGCCTTGCCGCAATACTTGATACATCGCTCCGAGAGTGCATAAAGAAACCATTTCGCAAACCTCATTATCTCTGTCTCTTTATCCACCCATACCCCGTTATTCCGAAAAATGAGTTAAAACACACTTCAAGAGCAAACTCTCTATAATAATAACACAACAAGGCACTTCATGCCCCTTGGGTAATCCGAATCCAGACTTGCCGATAGAATACCAGTCAAGTTTGGAATAGAGACGGATACTGAGTTCTAACGGTTTGGAGACTTCGTCTCAATGCAAGGAAAATATGATTAATCATATTTGCTTTACTACCGTAAAGCACCCATTTAATTATCACGTCTCACCCGGATGGTGAGTCGTGTTAATTACCTCGGAGTCCCGGCCGGACGCCGGGATGAGAATGAGTGAAAACTCCGTATCCGTCTCTATTCCCTTCCCCCTATAGCTAATTTGGGGACAGAGTCAAGTCTCCTCCTCCACGCCAAAGGCAGCACACCTGTAAAAATCCCTGCCAAGAGGGTCACCGGACAGCTCCGCCCTGTACCTGCACCCTCCCCTGCATGCATCCAGCACATCACAACTACTGCATTTGATATCAGCAAGCCTGAGGGGGACAAGCCTCTTCCAGCACTTCTCAAGCCCCTCCGATATATGCCCCAGGGGTCTATCTGAATAAAAGGCACACTTTGCAATATGCCCGTCAGGCAGGACGGATACAAGGTGCAGACCGCAGGCAAACCCCTCACCGCCGCCATGAAGCCCCTCGCCATAACCATATCCAAGGTATTTACCGGCCACATCCGGCTTAAGGGAAAGCGCCGTGTTGTCAAGCATCCTGCCGCTCAGGCACGGCACATCCACTATCCAGTTCCTTACACCCATTTTCCTGAAAAGTTCATCCATCCTCTCAAACTCACCAAGGTTTCCGGGATGAATCATCGTAGAGACAGCAACATCAAACCCGTTATCCAGCGCAAGCCTCACAGCGCTCATCGCCCTGTCAAAAACACCCCTGCCCCTCAGGGCATCATGGGAGTCTCCAAGACCGTCAATGCTGATCTGTATCTCATCCACATTTAAATTCTTCAGTGTTTTCCTGTCTATAAGCAGACCGTTTGAGAAGAGGACCTTTCTTAAAGGATAGCCTGAGAGATAATCATTGAGACCATCAAACTCCCTGTGCACCAACGGCTCACCGCCGGATATGAGCACCCTCAGCCCCTGCAAGGCATTAAATTCCTCAAGAACCCGGATTATCTGATCCAGACCGAGCTCTTTTGCCCTTGATTCTCCTAAGTAGCAGTGTCTGCACCTCAGGTTACACCTGTCGGTTATCAGTAATTCAAGGTATCTCAGGGAGGGAACAGGAGATTTTCTTATGCACCGGCTGCTGATTTTTTGCGGGGTCTCAGACAGTATCCCCTCAGAAAGACAATAGGAGGTAAATTCCACATCATCAGAAAGCGCCCCTCTGTCTGCACATTCGCATAAAAACTTAAAGGCGCTTTCATCAATCTCATACAGCTCGTCATTTTTTACGTGGTAAACCGAGGGTTGTTCAAGCCATCTAAGCAATGCATTTTCAGAGAGGAAGTATCTTCTAACCGGCTCAATAATAGAACTCCTCCTTCAGAGGTCTCGTCATCAACTCCCTTACAGCAACAAGCGGAGGCTTATCCTTGTGGAGCATAAGGCAGACCTGCTCCACAATAGGCATCTCAACATCATATTTAACTGCAAGCTCGCAAGCTGAAACCGAGGTCGCAACCCCCTCTGCAACAGCCCTCATCTCGGACAGGATATCTTTCAACTTCATGCCCTGACCAAGCTTATGGCCCACCGTATAGTTCCTTGACAGATTCCCCGTGCACGTAAGCACAAGATCACCCATTCCGCTGAGACCTGCAAAGGTCTTTGCATCAGCGCCCATCTTTACACCAAGACGCGTAATCTCTGCAAGCCCCCTTGTTATGAGCGTAGCCCTGGCATTGAGACCAAGGCCAAGGCCGTCCGAGATACCTGATGCTATGGCGATAACGTTTTTCAGGGCGCCTCCCAGCTCAACACCCAGGACATCCTGATGCGTATACACCCTGAAATAATCCGTATTAAATATCTCCTGAAGCAGCAGTCCTGTAGCCCTCTCCTTCACTGCAAGGGTAACGGCAGTGGGAAGCTTTTTTATAACCTCTTTTGCAAAGCTCGGCCCTGAGATCACGGCCGTCTCATGGTGTGTAAGCTGCTTCAGGATCGAGGAGACGGTCAATAACGTCCCTTGCTCCATCCCCTTGGAAGCGCTTACAATAACCGCGCCCTTCTCAAGGTATTCCACGGCCTCCTTAAAGACCGACCTCACAAACTGTGTGGGAACGACACATATAACATATCTCGACCTGTGAAGTGCACGCTGAAGCTGATGCGTTACTTTAATATTGTCAGGCAGCGTGGCTTCGGGCAGGTAAAGCCGGTTTACCCTTTCACTTTCCATCTCCTCTGCAAGCTCTTCTTCATGAATCCAGAGCGAGACATCATAGCCCTTTTCTGCAAGCAGTATACTCAGGGCCGTACCCCAGCTACCAGCGCCTATAACACTTATGTAAGCCATCAAATCCCCTCTATTGCCCTGTCCAGCCTCTTGATCGCCCTTTCCTTCCCTATAATCTCCAGGACCTCGAAAATACCGGGACTGACGGTATTGCCGGTTATTGCCACTCTGACGGGCTGGGCTATCTTGCCGAGTTTTGTGTTATGTCTCTCAACCAATGCCATGAATACCTTTTCTATCTCCTCCGCTCTAAAATCTTCCAGTCCGGCAAGTCCGTCCCGGACATCTTCAAGCATGGGCTTTGTCTTTTCATTTATAAATTTCTCCCTTGCCTTTGGATCAAGCTCAACATACTCAAGGATGTAATACCTCATGGATCGGGCCATTTCCAGGAGTGTCCTTGAGCGCTCCTGAAGCGTAACAACCGCCCCTTTAAGCCATTCCCGGTCGATCCCCTCTTCTTTTTCGACAAGCCCCTCTTTTTCAAGAAACGGGATAAGCAGTTCCGAGATATACCCGGGGGAGGAATCCTTTATGTACTGACTGTTAATCCAGAGAAGCTTGTCAGGGTTGAAGACAGCGGCAGACTTTCCAATCGCCTCAAGTGAAAACCTCTCTATCAATTCCTCTTTGGTAAATACCTCCTGGTCACCATAAGACCAGCCAAGACGGACGAGGTAATTCAGGAGTGCCTCGGGCAGGTACCCCATATCCCTGTAGGCCTGCACGGATGTTGCACCGTGACGCTTGCTCAACCTTGTCTTGTCAGGTCCGAGGATCATGGGCAGGTGGGCAAATTTGGGAACGGGAAAGCCGAGAGCCTGGTAAATGTGTATCTGCTTGGGGGTATTATTCAGATGGTCATCACCCCTTATCACATGGGTTATGCTCATATCCACGTCGTCTACAACAACCACGAAATTATACGTTGGAGTGGCGTCTGAACGGAGGATGATGAAATCGTCAAGCTGCTCGTTTTCATACACTATGTGCCCCCTTATCAGGTCATCCACAATGGTCCGGCCTGACTGCGGCATCCTGAACCTTACGGCAGGGGTCCTGTCCGGCGGCGGGTTTTTGAGGTCCCTGCACCTGCCGTCATACCTTGGAGTACGGCCTTCCTTAAGCGCCTCCTTGCGCCTCTCTTCAAGCTCCTGTGCTGTACAGTAACAATAATATGCCTTTCCTTCCTCAAGCAGCCTGTTCACATAATTCCTGTAAACGTCCAGCCTCCCGGTCTGCCTGAAAGGCCCCTCATCCCAATCAAGTCCGAGCCAGGTCATCCCCTCTATAATGGCCTCAATATACTCCTCGGTGGAACGTGTCCGGTCCGTATCCTCAATCCTGAGGACAAAGACCCCCTTGTTATGCCTGGCAAAGAGCCAGTTAAAGAGGGCAGTCCTTGCTCCTCCGATGTGGAGGTAACCTGTAGGACTCGGTGCAAACCTTACTCTCACGGAATCTTTATCCATTAATCACTCCTGTATATGTCCTGCATTTTTTTAACTCAGACTTAAACTGTCACCCTGAACTTGTTTCAGGGTCTCAGTCGTTTTTCAACATACCCCTCAACGAGTATGTCCTCACCTATTTTCCTTACCTTTATATCTCTCAACCTGTAGGCATCACTCAGGGATGCACAGGGGTTACCACCAACAGCCGGAAATGAGTCCCTGCCGCCTATTATCTTTGGGGCGATAAAAAAGACCACCTTATCCACCACACCATCCTCAAGCGCGTGAGAAGCAAGGGAAGAGCCGCCTTCAATCATAACAGAGGTGACGTCCATTGCGCCAAGCCTCTGCATCAGCCACTGAAGATTGAGCCTCTTTTTATAGAGGAGTAATTTTACCCCTTTGCTTCCGAGTTCATCAAGCCTTTTTGATTTCCCCTCACCTGTAACGATCACGGTCTCGGGAGGAACGTTAAGAATCCTGGCATTGCCGGGTATTTTCAACTCCGGGTCAATAACCACGCGCATGGGATTTTTGGCACCCCTGAACCTCGCAGTAAGCTCGGGATCATCAGCCCTTACCGTGCCTATTGCAGTAATTACGGCATCAACAGAAGACCTCATTCTGTGCACATACCTTCTCGCCCTCTCCCCTGTAATCCACTTCGACTCCCCCGAAGGCATGGCAATCTTGCCGTCAAGTGTCATTGCAACCTTGAGGGTAACAAACGGAATCCTCTCGGTTATACATTTTATATAAGCCTCATTCAGCCGCCCGGCCTCATCATCGAGCACGCCTGTAACAACCTCCACACCGGCATTGCGCAGCTCCTTAATACCCTTACCGGAAACATGAGGGTTAGGGTCCTCCATTGCAACCACCACCTTTTTCACACCTGTTGCAATTATCGCCTTTGTGCAGGGAGGCGTCCGTTTATTGGTATGACAGCACGGCTCGAGGTTCACATACAGCACAGAGCCCTTTGCCTTTGCTCCAGCCGCAGCAAGCACGAGGGCCTCGGCATGGGGGGTACCGGGAGCCCTGTGAAAATCCTCGGCAATTATCCTGCCGGCCTTCACAATGACTGCGCCGACCATAGGGTTCGGGCTGGTCCTGCCGGCAGCCTTCCCGGCAAGCCGGATCGTCCTTTTTATATAATCCCTATCTGTCATAGAGGAAAACGGTCACAACTGAAGACAATTTATCCGCAGATTTCACAGATTCACGCAGATTTTTCTACCAAACAATAAACAGGCAATAACTGATCCCTAAATGTCTTTTTTGTCATTGCGAGCAGAGCGAAGCAATCTCTATCCG
>BTTF01000023.1:0-25170 GCA_036244995.1 bacterium
ATGATCTGTGCAACATCCTTTGATGAATTGTAATCCCAGGTCATCCATTAGAGTCCTGATTGCCCTCGCATTTACGTTGCTGCTCCTCTCCTGTACATCCTCAAACCGTCTTCAGGGATATGTCTATTACAGATTAAAAGCCTCCCCCTCCACCCTTGACCCAGCCCTGATTGCAGATGTTGCCAGTGCCACAATTGCTGCCAAACTCTTTAACGGGCTTGTCAGATTAAAGGGGAACCTCGAAATCTCCCCTGACATTGCACAGAAATGGAGTATTTCAGGAGATGGTCTGAGATATACTTTTTATCTGAAAAAAGGCGTGCGCTTCACTAACGGCCGTGAGGTGAGAGCCCGGGATTTCAAGTATTCCTTTGAACGTGTACTTAATCCCGGGACAAAGTCACCAAACACCTGGGTCTTTGACAAGGTCGTGGGAGCAAGGGAATTTTTAGAGGGCAGGGCAGGGCAGGTTAAGGGTTTTAAGGTAAGGAGTGATTACGTTTTCGAGATAATCCTGAAAAGACCCTTCTCACCGTTTCTGAGTATGCTTACAATGACCCCTGCCTATGTTGTCCCTCAGGAAGAGGTGGAAAAGTGGGGCGTTGATTTTTCAAGTCATCCCTCGGGCACCGGCCCTTTTACCTTAAAGGAATGGCTGCCTGACAGGGAACTGCTGCTGGCAGGAAGGGCTGATTATTTTGACGGCAACAGCCGGGTCAAGGGGATTGCTTACAGAATAATCGCCGAGGACCTGACTGCTGTTACTGAATTTGAACTGGGTAATATAGATGTCATTGCGTTACCGGCATCGGCATATTCGAGGTTTAAGAATGACAGAAAATGGAGCAGATATATCATATCCCGTGAAGGACTGAATACCTATTACCTCGGACTGAACTCATCAAGGCCCCCCTTTAATGACCCTGAACTCAGAAGGGCGGTTTCCTACGCAATAGACAGGGAGAAGATATTAAACACCTTCTATGAAGGCCGGGGCAAGCTGGCTGTGGGACCTGTCCCCGACCTGCTCAGGAGATGGGATATAAAGACTTCCGTTCGGTATGACCCCAAAAAGGCGGGGAAGATAATCCGGGACAGGGGTTTGAAAGGTATGAAGGTGGATATGTATGTAAGTGCGGACAAGGAGGTGGTGGACCTGGCAGAGATAATCCAGGCATACCTTGCCAGGGTCGGGATCAATGTTAATATAAAGCAGTTGGAGTGGAGCGCGTATAAAGAGGCGGTGAACAAAGGGGAGCCGGATATGTTCTGGCTGAGCTGGTGGGCAGATTATCCGGATCCTGAAAACTTCCTCTTTCCCTTGTTTCACTCCAGGAATATCGGGGCGGGAGGCAACAGGGTAAGGTACATCAACAAAGAGGTTGACTCTTTGATTGAAAAGGGGCAGTACTCAGTTGATGAAAAGAAGAGGGATTCCTTTTATCAAAAGGCTGAAGAGATTATAATAAAAGACTCCCCCTGGGTGTTCTTCTGGCATAAGACCGATTATGTTATAACGCAGCCATGGATAAGGGGCTGCAAGGTGTATCCTGTTTACAGTATGGACAAGGGGATGGAAATAAAGACTGATTTGGCTACGAATTAACGCGAATCGGCACGAATTAAAGGATTAGGCCGCAGAGGATTCAGGGGAAAGACAAGACAGAAGACCTTTAGCCGCAGATTTTCGCAGATATACGCAGATTTTCAAGATTTTTAAAGTCTTAAAATATTAATTTTCTGATAAATATCTGCGGGAATCTGCGAAAATCTGCGGCTGAATACTGTTTTTATTTGTGCTGATTCGTGTAAATTTGTAGCTGAAGAAAGTTCGTAGCTAAAGAAAGGAGGATATGTTATCAAGGGCTACATTTTAAAAAGGCTTATACTCCTGATTCCCCTGATGTTTGCAATCACACTGTTTGCCTTCTTTCTGCTCAAGGCACTTCCGGGGGACCCGGTGCTGGGGCTTGTGGGAGAGCGGGCCAGTCCGGAGATAATTGAAAGCATAAGGAAAGAGATGGGCACTGACAAGGGTTTTGTCAGTCAGTATACAGGTTATCTGAAGCTGCTGCTTCAGGGAGACCTTGGCAGGTCTTATTACACCAACAGGGATGTGCTGACGGATATCTCTCTGAAATTTCCCAATACCATGATGCTTGCGTTTGCCGCCATGCTTGTATCCGTTCCCTTTGGCATAGCCCTCGGGTTCCTGTCAGCCCTGTCAGCCAACAGTAGGTCAAGGTTTACTGAAAAACTTATTGATATCCTCTCAATTTCCGGATTGAGTATCCCGGTGTTCTGGAGTGCGATAATCATCATGATGATCTTCAGCCTTAAACTAAAACTCTTTCCTCCCTCGGGCACAGGGAGTATAAGGTTTTTGGTCCTTCCTGCGATTGTCCTTGCCATACCTGCCACGGCAACACTGGCAAGGGTCACAAAGACGACCGTAATAGAGATACTGAAGATGCCCTATATAACCACAGCCAGGTCAAAGGGGCTGTCTTTAACAAGAATAAACCTGATCCATGTACTGAGAAATGCCATTATCCCCATAGTCACCATCATTGGCCTTGATTTCGGCAGCTACCTTAACGGCGCAGTTGTCACGGAGACCATATTCGGCTGGGACGGCCTGGGCAGGTTTACAATGGAGGGGATAATAAAGAGGGACTATCCGGTGATAATGGGCTGCATAATTGTCGGCACGGTGGTTTTTGTCATTGTGAATCTGATTACGGACATAATCTATCAATACCTTGACCCGAGGATAAGGCTCAATGTCAAAAAGGGGTAAGCTATCCATAATTATCGTTGCCGGCTTTTTTATTGTCTCGCTTCTTGCACCCTTTCTGCCGATTAATAACCCTTACACGATTGACCTTGATTCAATAAAGAGGCCTCCCGGCATTAATCATCCCTTTGGAACAGATAATAAGGGCAGGGACATATTTGCAAGGGTGGTTTACGGAGGAAAAATATCGATCGGTGTTGCCATTATTGCGGCGTTCATATCCGCCCTGATCGGTTTTACCCTTGGCCTGACATCTGGATATTACGGGGGTGTTGTTGACAGTGTTGTAATGACTGTGGTGGACTTTTTTCTCTCTTTTCCCTCCCTGCTGCTCGCCATAGCCATCTCCATAATCTTGCCTCCGGGTATTTATACGGTAATGATAGCCTTGTCCGTAGTCGGCTGGACGTCATTTGCAAGGTTGATAAGGGGACATGTGTTGACAATCAAGGATATGCCCTTTGTTGATGCTGCAAGGGCGATCGGGTGCAGTGATTTAAGGATACTGTTGCTGCACATTGCTCCCCTCTGCATACCTCTGGCCCTGGTGCTGATGGGCATAAAGCTTGGCGGATATATCCTTACCGAGGCAACCCTGAGTTTTCTGGGCCTTGGTGCGCAGCCTCCAACCCCCACATGGGGATACATGGTCAGTGCAAACAGGGCATATATCCTTTCGGCATCGTGGATGGTACTCTATCCCGGGCTGGCCATATCAATAACCGCCTTCTGCTTTAATATGCTGGGGGAGTCCTTGAGGGAAAAGTATGAGTTCAAGACTGATCTTCATTAGTTTTCCGGTTTATCCTGGTTAATAACCCGGTAAATAAGTGGATAGGATAAGTGATTGATATTGCAGACGAACGTGTATCTCTGAAAAGATGCAGGGTTAACATGAGGAAAAAGGAAAGGAACACACCCCTTAATCCCCTCTTGATAGAGGGGAAAATTCTTGAGAACCACGGTCTCACAACATAAGGAACGGAATGAATAAGGGGCGTAGAGCAGGAAGAGAGGAACTCCCCTCTAAAAAGAGGGGGTAGGGGGTGTGTAAAGGCGCAAGGGAACAGTCTTTCCAAATCGTCAATAGTCAATCGAAAATCGTCAATCCATTCTCCCAGCAATGATTTTGCAGTTTTCCTCAATCTCTCTTTTATTCATCATACCGATTACGAGTGAGTCAACAAAGGGCAGATCCCTTACATACTCCACTGCCTCTCTTGCCTGCCCTCTGAGTTGTCCCTCGGCTATCACCTTCATGCCAACCACCCCTTTTGACAGGGAATGAATCCTTTTAACCGTCTCCTCAACCTCTTTGCGGTCATCAGGCGGTATCAGTAATGATTCGGGTTTGGGCCGAAAGGCTGCCTGTATCCTTTTGGGTATAAGTCCTGCTGTTTTTTTAACCCACGGGATTGAGGCAATCTGGTCATACAGCGGCAGTTTGCCGGCATCCATATTGAGTCCGGCAAGGTTTATCCTTACCCATACGGCATCGAATTCGGGAATTTCTGTAACAGCTTTTAATGCACCCAATCCATGAGAGGACATGCCTACTGCCCGAATCCTGCCTTGCTCTTTAAGTTCAAGCAGTGCATCAAGTGCACCTGCCCGTGTTTTTAATTCATTCTCTGTCCTCACAGCGTGGAGCAGGCAGACATCAATATAATCAACGCCGAGATCTCTGAGGGAGGTATTAAAATCCCGGAGAGTCTCTTTTGCGCTGCAGCCCGTCAGTTTCGTCGATATCACAACATCGGAGCGTTTGACATGTTTCAGCGCCTCCCTGACATGGGGATGAGTCCTGTACTGAAAAGCCGTATCCCAGAAATTAATGCCTTGCTCAAAGGCAAAAACGAGAAGTCCGGCCAACTCCCGGGTGGTCATTAATGCCTGTGCACAATGGCCTGACGGATGTGCAGTTCCTGTCCCTATGCCGAGCCTTGAAACCTCAATGTCTGTTTTTCCAAGCTTGACTCTTTCCATATGCCCTCCAGGGCAGCGATAGAGTCATGAAAAGATTCTTTTCATAACCTGCTGAATCCTGAATCCCGGTACCCCATTATATGGCTTTTAACCTGCCTACTGTAATATAATCCATATATGTTAAAAATAGCACCTGAAGGCTGGCCCTTTGTGGCTGTCACGGCTGTTGTCACAGTGATCATCTACCTGATATGGCAGCCCTGGATAGCTGTGTTGCCGTTGATACTCTTTCTCTTCATGCTCTACTTCTTCAGAGACCCTGAGAGGACAATTCCTGAGGAAGAAGATATCTTTGTGTCTCCTGCAGACGGTAAGGTAATACTTGTAAAGAATACCCCGGAAGAAGCGTATATTAAGGATAAGGTCAAACAGATCAGCATATTTATGTCTCCCTTTAATGTCCATGTCAACAGGGCGCCCTGCGACGGCAGGGTTGAGAAGGTAAAACATACGCCGGGTGGATTCAGTGCGGCATACACGGATGAGGCCTCCCTCAGTAATGAAAACATAGCGATGCTTCTCATTACTGAGTACGGCAGGGTGCTGGTCAGGCAGGTCGCAGGCTTTATTGCCAGACGGGCTGTCTGCAGGGTCGGCCCGGGTGATACCCTGAAAAGGGGACAGCGATACGGTATGATTAAATTCAGCTCAAGAGTGGACCTCTATCTGCCGGAAGCCGTGCAGGTATTAGTGAAGGTCGGCCAGAAAGTCCGGGCCGGTGAGACGATAGTAGCCAGGAAATAAAAAAAATAAAACTCAACCGGACGCAATTCTGCGTCCAGTGAAAGGATTCTTAAAGATGAAAAAAGGTGTTTATCTACTTCCCAACGGGCTTACCCTGAGTGGTATGTTCTTTGGATTTTATGCAGTGCTCTCAGCACTTAATGGTGATTATGTCCGGGCAGCCTGGGCAATACTGATTGCCACTGTCTTTGACGGCCTTGACGGCTGGGTGGCAAGGCTTACAAACAGTACCACCAGGTTTGGGGTGGAGCTTGACTCCCTGAGTGACCTTGTTGCATTTGGTGTTGCCCCTGCCATTGTCCTCTATACATGGTCATTAAACCCCTTTGGCCGCGTGGGAGCAGCAGCAGCCTTTCTGTATGTTGCATGTGGTGCGCTGAGACTTGCACGTTATAATATCCAGATGGGCTCAGCAGAAAAACGCTCATTTACAGGCATGCCCATCCCTGCAGCGGCAGTCATAATTGCAACACTCGTCATCTTTTACGAAAATATTTCCGAAGACAGACCCGAGAAAAGCATCCTGATACTTCTGCTCACGGTTGTGCTTGCAATTCTTATGATCAGTACAATGAGGTTTCACGGCGCAAAAGAAATAGACTTTAAAAAGAGGAAGCCCTTCTGGGTCCTTGTCATATTTGTGCTCCTGATCGTTGCTACTGTTGTCCACCCCCCGATTGCACTCTTTTCCTTTGCAATGGTCTATCTCTTTTGGGGTATAATAGAAAATGCGTACCTGTTATACAGAAAGAAGAAAAGGGTTAAGAATCCGGGTAAAAAAGCTGCTGCCTGACACCTGTTTCTTGTCACCATAAACTAAAAGGAAATTAAGGATTATGAGATACATAAAGATTTTTGATACAACTCTCAGAGACGGTGAACAATCACCGGGGGCCTCAATGAATGTGGAGGAAAAGCTTCATGTTGCCCGTCAACTGACAAGGTTAAACGTCGACGTGATAGAGGCAGGCTTTCCTGTTGCCTCACCAGGTGATTTTGAGGCCGTAAGGCGAATTGCGGAAGAGATAAAGGGAATCACTGTTGCAGGGCTTGCCAGGGCAAAGGATGTTGATATCGAGAGCGCCGCAGAGGCGATAAAACCCGCTGAATCCGGAAGGATACATACCTTTCTCGCCACCTCGGACATTCACCTGAAGTATAAACTCCGAATGAGCAGGGAAGAGGTTTTGAATGCAGCCGTAGGTGCAGTGAAGAAGGCAAGGGGTTTTACGGATGATGTGGAGTTCTCTGCTGAGGATGCTACAAGGAGCGACCGGGATTTCCTCTGCAGGGTTACAGAAGAGGTTATAAAGGCCGGGGCGACAACCGTGAATATTCCTGATACCGTGGGTTATACCATACCCCGGGAATTTGGCGAGCTGATCGAGTATCTGATGAACAGGGTGCCGAATATTGATAAGGCGGTAATCTCTGTGCATTGTCATAACGACCTTGGCCTTGCAGTGGCCAACTCACTGACTGCTGTCCTTAAGGGGGCCGGCCAGGTTGAGTGTACATTGAACGGTATTGGCGAGCGGGCCGGGAATGCGGCATTGGAAGAGGTGGTTATGGCGCTCAGGACAAGGCCGAAGTTCTTTAACGCTGAGACCGGAATAGTTACCGAGGAGATATACAGGACGAGCCGTCTTGTCTCAAAGCTTACCGGCATGGTTGTACAGCCAAACAAGGCCATAGTCGGTGCCAATGCCTTTGCTCATGAAGCCGGAATTCACCAGGACGGGATGCTCAAGGAGCGTTCAACCTACGAGATTATGAAGCCTGAAACAGTTGGGATACCGCAGAGCAAATTAGTCCTCGGCAAGCATTCGGGCAGGCATGCCTTTAAGGAGAGGCTGAAGGAGCTTGGTTATGAACTTGGTGAAGAGGAGCTCAACAAGGCATTTGAGAGGTTTAAACGTCTGTGTGACCAGAAAAAATATATATTTGACGAGGATATTGAGACCCTTGTATCTGAAGAAGTAAAAAAGGTTCCCGAGGTCTTCAGCCTTATTGACCTGAAGGTCTCAAGCGGCACATCGGTCAAACCGACAGCCTCAGTCCGTCTGAAGGTCAGGGACGAGGTTGTTGAGCGTACCGAGGAAGGTGACGGGCCTGTTGACGCAACTTACTGTGCTATTGCAAGGATTACCGAAACGAAGAGCCGGCTTGAGAAGTTCGAGATAAAGGGCATAACAGGGGGTACTGATGCGCTTGGAGAGGTCATGGTGACTCTTGAGGAGGATGGCCATACGGTCAGGGGGTACGGTTCTGATACGGACATCATTGTTGCTGCTGCAAAGGCATATATTAATGCCCTGAACAAGCTTGAAGGCAGAAAGAGGGAGTTGCAAAAGGGAATATGACTGAAGAGACAAGGAATATCCGCAGATTTCGCAGATTTTCATAACTTCAGTCCCTTTTTAACCTTAGATGGTATTGTAAAAAGTCTGAAAATGTCTTTTTTATGAGTTTGTCAATCTTTATAATCTGCGTTAATCTGTGTAATCTGCGGATTAAATAAGTCTTTGTCTCTTAAATCCGTGACTAATTTTAGACTTTCTTATTTTTGATGGAGGAATGGATGACTATTACTGAAAAGATACTCGCTGCACATGCCGGGAAAAAAGAGGTCTCTCCTGGAGAGTTGATAAATGCAGGGGTGGACCTTATACTTGCAAACGATATAACTGCGCCTATTGCCATAAAGGAGTTCAGGAAGATCGGGGCTGAAAAGGTCTTTAATCCTGAGCGGGTGGCCTTTATACCGGATCACTTTGCCCCTCAGAAGGA
The DNA here is from genome assembly GCA_036244995.1 of bacterium. Taxonomy (GTDB): domain Bacteria; phylum Nitrospirota; class Thermodesulfovibrionia; order Thermodesulfovibrionales; family JdFR-85; genus BMS3Bbin07. Next base: position 8,318 of record BTTF01000023.1, read on the forward strand.
TATAAAGGCTGCAGAGCAATGCAGGATGTTGAAGCTCTTTTCAAGAGAGCAGGGGCTGGAGCTCTATTTTGAGGTTGGCAGGATGGGGGTCGAACATGCCCTGCTTCCGGAGCAGGGGCACGTGGTTCCTGGTGATCTTGTAATTGGTGCCGATAGCCATACGTGCACCTACGGCGCCCTTGGTGCCTTCTCCACCGGCGTTGGTTCTACCGACGTTGCAGCTTCCATGGCAACCGGAGAGTGCTGGTTCAAGGTCCCGGAAAGCATGAAGTTTATCTATTATGGAAGCCTTGGAAAGTGGGTCGGCGGCAAGGACCTCATACTTCATACAATCGGAGACATTGGTGTGGATGGCGCCCTTTACAGGGCTATGGAGTTTGAGGGTGAGACGATAAAAGCCCTGCCGATGTTCGGCAGGCTTACCATGTGTAATATGGCTATAGAGGCCGGAGGAAAGAGCGGGATAATTGTCCCTGACGATATAACAGAGGCTTATGTTAATGGAAGGGCTAAAAGGGAATACAAGTTTTATCAGTCCGACCCTGATGCAGCATATGTGGAGACAAGGGAGTATGACTGCTCAAAGATTGAACCCCTGGTCGCCTGTCCTCATCTGCCCTCCAATGTAAGACCTGCCAGGGAGCTGACTGATATTGCCATTGATCAGGTTGTTGTAGGGTCATGTACGAACGGACGTATTGAAGACCTCAGGGAGGCCGCAGAGGTAATAAGGGGCAGGAAGGTTAATCCCAATATTCGCATGATCGTTATTCCGGCAACGCAGGCCATCTATAAGCAGGCCCTGAAGGAGGGATTGATAGAGATATTTATTGATGCTGATGCCGTGGTATCAACACCGACATGCGGTCCCTGCCTGGGAGGTCATATGGGTGTTCTTGCAAAGGGGGAGCGGGCGGTTGCCACCACAAACAGAAACTTTGTGGGAAGGATGGGAGACCCTGGAAGTGAGGTCTATCTTTCAAACCCTGCAGTGGCTGCTGCAACGGCCATACTTGGCAGAATCGGATTACCTGAGGAGATAGGCCTTTAAAATAGTTCTTTAGCCTCACAATAATTGAAATTTAATGCCAAAATCCAGCAATAAGACGTAATCTCTTCATTTATTGCTCCCCATTTTAAAGAAAGAGCTATGCCGGTGGCAATTACAGAGGGCAGGTGGACTTGATTATCTCCGGCGTAACCCTTACAATAAACTATATAGAGTCAGTGTATAAATTACAGTCACTTGTCTTTTTCGCAATCCCGAATGCATACGGGAAATGAGAGAAAAACGACAGGTGTATGTTTCTATAACAAAGGCTCTGATTAGCAGGTCAGCATCCGTGATTCCAGTTTGTTTGATGAGATCACGCTGAACATAAACCGGGGAGGAGAATAACTTTTGACAGAAAACATACCCCTGAAAAAGCCCGATGCCTTTCTCTGCAATTTTGTAGGGGAGCCCCTGTTAGTGATAAACAGGGCTGGAAAGGTTATAGCATTCAACAAGGCCTTTGCGGGGATACTCGGGGTGGAGGAAGCATCCATAAAAGACAGGGATTTCAGGGAGATAGAGGAATTATCAAGTTTCTGGCCTTCTGTGCAACATTGTCTGAATACATGTGAAGACATTAAAGACAGGTTGCGTATCGGAGAGGTTGAATATGAAGTTACAATACATCCCGCCACTTCAATGGATGGCAAGGAGATTTTGAGCCTGCTTTTCTATGACGTATCACATTATCTGACAGTTGAAAAGGAGCTTGTAAAACGTAATCGTGAGCTAATGGTTATTAATACACTTTCGGGTGCGTTTATCTCCTCGTATGATATTGACAGGGTCTTTAATGACCTACTTGAGAAGGTATTGATGATAACGGATTTCAGTGTAGGATGGATAATGTTGACTGACAACAGTGGTCTTATACTCAAGAGTCATGCAGGGGTTTCCCTGAATTTCCTGAAACAGTTAAATGAAGGCAAGCTTGATGAGCTTGTCTGGTCAATACTGGATGCTGCAGAGCCGTTATATATACTTGAAAAGGATCAGGTCAAAAACTTTCATCATCTAAAAAAAGAGGGGGTTGTCTTCCTGGGAGCAATACCGTTGAAGGTGTCAAACTCAATATCCGGCATGCTCTTTCTTGCCAGCAGGTCTGAAAGGGTTTTTGATTTCGATCTTGCATCCATGATGGCCCTTGTGGGTAACCAGATATCCCTGATAGTGGAGAAGATCAGACTTTTTGAGGAGACAAGAAGGCTCTCTATAACTGATGACCTGACCGGTCTCTATAATGTGAGATTCTTTTACCGTTCCCTTGAGTCGGAGCTTGCAAGGGCAAGGCGGTATCAGGATGTCTTTTGCCTTGTTATCTTTGACATTGACGACTTTAAGCTAACAAATGATACCTATGGTCACCAGGTTGGAGATGATATCCTGAGAGAGGTGTCCGGGATTATCCTGAACTCAGCGAGGAAAACCGACGTTGTTGCAAGGTATGGTGGGGAAGAATTTGTCATCATCCTTCCGAGGACATCCAAGACAGAGGCACTTCTTCTTGCTGACAGGATCAGGGAGCGGGTGGAGGAGAATGTTTTCAATAAAAATAATCATATAAAGATACATATAACCGTAAGTGGTGGTATATCAGGTTTTCCGGAGGATGGTAAAACCGCAAAAGAGCTCCTGTATACCGCGGATATGGCGCTTTATCGTGCCAAGGGGTCAGGCAAAAAAAAGGTAGTCTGCCACTCATCTGAAACTTCATGAATTTTTATCCAGTCAAATTAATCCATCTGTTATAATAACACATGATCCAGGTGTTCAAAAGGCCGGAAAGTCTTAAAAATGTGCCCTTCAGGTTCTGTCCCGGATGCGGGCATAGTATAGTGCACCGTCTTGTTGCAGAGTGTATTGACGAACTCGGCATAAGGGAAAGGACCATAGGCATAGCGCCTGTTGGTTGTGCTGTTTTTGCCTATGATTATTTTAATTTTGACGTAATAGAATGTGCACATGGAAGACCCCCTGCAGTTGCTACGGCCTTAAAAAGAGTCATGCCTGACAGGGTTGTTTTTTCTTACCAGGGAGACGGCGATCTTGCCTCTATCGGATTGGGAGAGATTGTACATGCTGCCAACAGGGGTGAAAACCTCTCGGTCTTTTTCATAAACAATGCCACTTACGGCATGACCGGTGGGCAGATGGCCCCTACTACGTTATTGGGACAAAAGACTACAACCACTCCTGCCGGCCGTGACCCGAAAAGCCAGGGCTACCCCCTTCCCATGGCCGAGATGCTCGCAACCATTGAGGGTGCTGTTCTTATAGCCAGGACAGCTATTGACGGAATAAAGGGCATAAAAGAGACCGGGAGATTAATAAAAAAATCCTTCCAATACCAGTTGGAGGGAAAGGGGTTCAGCATGATTGAGATTTTATCTCCATGTCCGACTGTCTGGAAAAAAACCCCCGTGGAATCACTGCGGTGGTTATCCACTCATATGGAGTCGGTTTACAGGACAGGGGTGTTGATAGACAGGTACGGGGAGTTGCAGGATTGGAAAAAAGCATAATCATTGCAGGCTCCGGGGGACAGGGTATACTCCTGTTTGGCCGGTTGATTGCACATACATTAATGATTCAGGGCAAGAATGTCACATATTTCCCGTCCTACGGAGCCGAGATCAGGGGAGGAACTGCTAATTGCAGTATAATAGTATCTGATGATTTAATCGGCTCTCCGGCGGTTCTGAATCCTGATATCCTGATTGTCTTTAATTGTCAGTCCCTTGAAAGGTTTCTGCCCAGGCTGAAAAAGGAAGGGATTCTGTTCTACGATTCCTCTTTAATTACACATGATGAGTGTGGCAGGTTGTCTATGGTGGATGAGAGTTCCGGCTTTCATTCTTTTGGGGTGGAGGCATCAGGGAAGGCTGCAGGGCTTGGCTCGATAAAGTATGCAAATATGGTAATGTTTGGTGCATTACTTAAAAAAACCCTCATCTCGGACCTTTTCAGGGCTGAAAAGGCATTAAAAACACTGGTATCTGAAAGACACCTTGCGTTTATTCCGGAAAATCTTGAGGCGATAAAAGTCGGTTATGAGCTATAAAAAAACAGCAACCCGCAATTCCTTGCGGATCAGAAAGGCCGGCACACGGGATGTAAGGGAGATTCATCGTCTTGTCAATTCTTTTGCAAAGAGAGAGCAGATGTTGCCGCGCTCACTCAACGAGATATATGAAACCCTCAGAGACCATATTGTATGTGAAGATAACGGTGAAGTAACGGGTGTTTGTGCGTTGCATATACTCTGGGAGGACCTTGCAGAAATAAGGTCTCTGGCTGTAAGGGCGGATGCCCGGAGACAGGGAACAGGAAAAAGGCTGGTAAAGAGCTGTATTTCCGAGGCAAAACGGCTCGGCATCGAACGCATCTTTGTTCTTACCTACAATCCTGATTTTTTCCGCTCTCTCGGGTTTGTCGATATAGACAAGTCGGAGTTACCTCAAAAAATATGGGGAGACTGTCTCAGATGTCATAAGTTTCCGGAATGTGACGAATCTGCCTTGATCAGGAAGGTGTGAGGTTGATTTTTATGTAAGATTTCTCCCGCAGTCTTTTAATGAGTTTCTTAAGATGTTTATTTACCTCCCTTTCCCTCAGAAGTCTCTCAATGTCATCCCGGACATCTTCTATCGGGGTCTTTCCGAACCTTCCCCTGTTTTTATTGTAGAACCTTTCGATCTCTTCCGGCGGAATCTTTATAAAAACCCTGATCTTTATATCTATATACTCCTTAATAAGTTCATCCTTGGTTTTGCCGCGTAACCGGATCCTCTTTGCCTCCCTGAGCAGGAGCTTTCGGTTAATCAGGGCATTTATAGCCTCTTCTTCAGAAAGCCCGTGTGCTAATTTTTTGGCCTTTTTTGTGTATTGCATAAAATCCGTCAGGGTAATCGCCTCATCATCAATAAAGGCAACAACCCGGTCAATGAGTTCAGCAGATGAAAGTTGCAGGAATGCTGTCAGTACCAATATCAGTGTCAGTACTATCGTCAGGATGCAGGTGCTGTATCCGGAACTCTCAACCCGCGATCCGCGATCCGCGACTCTGTTATCAGAATGCGTGTCCGATACTGAAATGTACTTCTCCTGCACTTTCACCCTCCCTTCTGTCAAGTTTATGCCCGTAATCGATCCGTATAGGCCCAACAGGTGTCCTGTATCTTATACCCAGCCCGGCTGTATATCGAAAAGTCAGATCCATATTGACGGTTTTTGTCCAGACATTTCCTCCGTCAAGAAATGTGACAATGCTAAAACCCCTTCCAACATAAGTTCTCAGTTCAATATTGGACATCAGAAAGGCATTTCCACCGGTTGGTGTACCATCCTTACCTTTTGGTCCCAGGGTGTCCTGTTCAAAACCCCTCACGGTATTTCTTCCTCCGAGGAAGAATCTCTCAACAATGGGAAGTTGTCTTGTATCTGCAAATCCCTGTGCCGCCCCTCCTTTAACAGCAAGTGCAAGTATAAACCGTCTTCCGAGTTTCCTGTAAGTACTTCCATGAATAGTCAATTTTACAAAATCTGTTTCTCCAAGGAGATAGGTACTTGCAATCTTCAGGGATGCACCGATTAATACCCCCCTTGCAGGGTCAAAAGGGTTGTCCCTGGTGTCATAGAGTGCACCGGTACGGATGCTGCTGATAGCGAGTGTGCCTTCGTCTTCTCTTGATAAAACAACATCAGGCTTTAAATCAAAGGTTTCGACAAGGGAAAAGTCATAGGCAATCTGTGCCTTCAGGTTATGGGTCAGGTTTTTTTCAATTGATACCCCTGAGGAGTTTTTCTTCATCCTGTACCAGACCTCTCCGGTATCGATACTCTTTTCCGTACGGTTCTCTCTGAGGAGGAAGGTATTGAAGACAACCGGTTTCCCAAATAGATAGGGTTCATGATAGCCAAGAACAAATCTTTTCTCCAGCGTGCTCAATTCACCTCTGAGATGTATCCTCCTGTTCATCCCCCATAGATTCCTGTAACTAATGTCAATGGAGCCCCTCAGACCTTCATAGTCATCATAACCAATACTGAATTCAACCACACCCGGATTGCGTTCACTGACAGTTATAACGATATCACGTTTGTTATCCTTTTTATCAAGTAGTTTAATATTAATATCTTTAAAGAGGCCGAGACGATAAAGACGTTTTGTCCCTTCCAAAAGCAATTTGTAGTTAAAGGGTTCACCTTCTTTATGAAGGAACTCTCTTGCAATGACCTCGGTCCTTGTGAACATGTTGCCCCTGACTATTGTTTTACCGAAATATTCCTTTTTACCTTCCTTGATTTTGAATATGACTTTCACTGACTGCCCTGATGTCGCGGTATCAACAGAGACATTAATATCTGTAAAGCCTTGCTCCTTATAACTGTCGGTCAAACGTTTTTTTGCATCTATTATATCCAGTTCATTATAGGGGGCATCTTTTTTAATATTTAAAATCCTGTAGACCTTTTTATCACTAAAAAAGGTGTTGCCTTCAGCTATGACCTCACCAATCCGGAACCGAGGTCCCTCATTCAGGATAAACCTTATATCCACTGTTCTTGTTTTTGCGGATATATTGATTGCAGTGTCCACAATCCTTGCATTCAGATAACCCAGCGCCCTGTAAAGACCTGTTATGGTTTCAGAGTCCGGTTCCAAAAAATCGGGATTATACGGGGCCCCCTCCTGCAGGTTTATAACATTTTTAAGCATCTTTTCAGTGACAGAGTTGTCCTCAAATTCAATCTTCTGTATTTTATATGCCTCCCCTTCATAAATGAAAAAGGTAAGAGAAATAGTCTTTTCATTCCCGGTCTTTAAAGGTGCAACCTGGGCATAAATAAATCCCTTTTGATGGTAAAGAGAGAGTATTTTTGCCGAGACTTCTTCAATTAACTCATTGTCAACCTCTTCTGCTTCACTGAAGGGCATTATCTTCATAAGTCTGGATGTACTTATCTCCGTATTTCCGTTTATCTCAATCTTCAGCCTCTTGCCCGGAGACACAGGAACCGTAAGAAGACCCCCGGAAAACGTAAAGGGTCCGACTGCTGGATTGAGATATCCCTTTGACTTCAGGTATTCCCTGATTCTCACCAGGTCTTTTTTAATCTCTTCAACGTTATATATATCTCCGGGTTCAATGTACATCTTCTGCTTCAGCCATTGATCAGCGCCCTTGATTTCAATCCTCCGGATAACGAGGGGCTCACCCTCATTGACTTTGAGTTTTATCACCACTCTGTAAGGTTTTGGAGCTTTTTCCACAGTCAACGATAGTGATGCCTCCGGAAACCCGATCAGTCCGAGGGAGTTCTTGAGTTCTTTCCTGGCTTTCTCGATGAGGTCATAGCGCATTATGCCGTCCTCTTTCAGGAGGAACATCTTTTTTATCTGCCTGTCCGAAAGGTATCGGTTGCCTGAGACCTTTATCTTGTAAATGTATTCGCGTTCCCTGACCTGAATGACAAGGGTTTTTTCAGGTGCATAACTGACTGCAATATCCTCAAATATACCCTTTCTGAATGCCCTCTTTATCCCCTCACTGATTGTCCTTCTGTCTATCAATCCACGGTGGACATTCATCAAATAGAGGAGTTCGTCTTTCGTGCAAGAGGCCAGTCCTTTAATGATGATCTTTTCTACAAGGAAACCCTCCGCAGCTTGAACCTTTAAAGGAAGAATCAGGAAAGACGTAACTATCAGAAGGATAAAGAGCAGACAGCAGGCACTACGCACTAACTTCCTTACCCGGGTTTCTGATATCATCTGAACTCCACTCTGAACTTTATATCAGCACCGAGGGTTCCGAGCTCATCCCGTTCCCCAACAAGGGATATATTGTCATTCAGAAAAAACTCCACTCTAAGGGCCTGCTCAGTGGCATTACCTAACGAAGTTGTATATGTCACATATAGCCTGTCGGCAAGAAGCCTCTTTGAGACCGTAATCTTTGGTCCGATTGTACCTGTAGTTTCAGAGACGTAAGGTTCTACCTGTATTCTGTCAAAGCCTGTAATGTTTCTCAGTCTATCTTCAAGTGTTTCCTGAAGTTTTCCCGTCAAGAACGATGCAGCCTCGGAAGCGCCGATTCCGCCTTCAAATCCCTTCAGCTTGGTGCCAAGCTCTCCAACGGTCAGGAGGCTCAGGATGTCTATCTCGTCAAGCAGGGGTTCAGAAGACAGGGAAAGGTTAAACTGTTCCGCATATCCTTCCAGAGAGAGATGTATCTTATACTCCTTTACCCTTGTGCTGGCAACAATATCAAAAAATGGATTTATCCTTGACGGGTCGGTAAAGTCGGCACTGGCATTTATTATAGTGAATTCATTATTCCTGAAGAATATCTTTCCCCCTTTCAGCTCTACCCGTCCTATCAGGGAGGGATTCTTCAATGTGCCCAATATCACAAGGTCTATCCTTGCAGGGGCCGTTGCAAGGTTATTGTCTATTAATATATCCTTATCACCATAAAGGTTGATATTGAGTTCAATGGTATCAAGAAGACTGTACTGCTTTTTTTGCAGGGCAGGTTTTTTTGCCCTGAGAATCCAGCTTCTCCATTCGATATTCCTTGTGTATCTGCCCCTAAGTACCCTCAGGCCCCCAATCAGGTATATACCCCCCTGCTTATTTGTCAGCACCAGTTCCCCTGAGAGCTTGAAAGAAACGCCTTCCTCGAGGTATAAGTTAATATTTTTTACAACGGCTTCAAGATGATAATCCCTGAGTTTCAGGCCCTTTAGCTGGCCAACGCCCCTTATCCTTATGTCTCCGGATGCAAACCTGCCTGACAGGGTATCAAGGACTATCCTGTTTTCATCAATATAGATATACCCCTTTATGGAAGAGAACCTGTTAGGGATTCCCGTTACAGCAATTGAAGTCTCCTCAATTGACAGCCCCCCGTTAATTACGGGATCAAGCCACTTGCCCTTTACGGCAAGGACAAAGTCGGAATAGCCCCTTATATATTCCAACCCGGATATAAATCCCTTTAATGGACTGAGATAGGCCCTTCCGTCTATTGTCATGTCATATCCATTTTCAAGGTCGAGGTTGCCGTTTATGTTGAGAGCAGCAAGTCCTGTCCTCAGGCTGAAAGAGTTGAATTCAATCTTTGAACCATCAATTGTCAGCAGAATATCTTTCGTATTCGTAAAGTTCTGCTCATAGAGCTTAAGTTTAAGACTCTTTAACGCCACACTACCCATTACCGAGCGGGAAGTTCCCGAGAGGTTTATCTCTCCCTTCAGGGACAGGAAGAGGTCTTCCGGCACATCTTTTAAGAAGACATCTTTCAAAAACAATCGTATTACATCATCATATAATCCTTCCTTTATATCTATCCTGGCCCGCCAGGGTAGATCGCCGGATGTAGCCATGTTCCCGGCAATTGAGACCTGTTTCCTGAATAACCTGCCTGTAAGGCTGACCTTCCGGTTCTTAAGTCTCAGGTGAATATCACCTAAATCCTGTTGAATGGGAGTCTCTGTTCCGGCTGCTCCACTGTCAGTGATCACCCCTATCATGCCGTTGAATTCTCCATTGGGAGACTTTAATGAACCACCTGCCTTGAGGTCTCCCCTGAGACGAAAGCCTCGCGGTAATTTCCCGGCAATATCATCAGAGACAAGGGAGACCTCAAATCCATCGCTCTTTATAATTCCGGCGTTTGAGACGGAGATTGAGCCCTTTAAAAAAGAGGTTCCTTTTGTAAGAATAAAGTTTGAGAGGTCAAACTCTTTGCTGCTGTATTTGAAGTCTGTTTTCAGATTTGCATAAAGACCCTTTATTTTCAGTTCTTCGGTCTCTGTATGCCCGGACAGGATGAGGTTGTTTAAGGGACCGGTAAGCTTGAAGTCCCCGGATAATTTACCGTCTGTCTCATCTGCTATTCTGGAAAATCCTTGATCCTCCGTGGATGCCGGCTTCAGTGCAATCCACTCCTTAAGGTTGTCAAGGGGTAATCGCAAGAAAGTGCCGGAGAGAGAGAAAACCGGCTTTTTAAAGGTAAACAGTTCAGCTTCAAGGGTGCTCACCGTGCCCCTTAAAGTATAAGCGGTATCCTTCAGCCTTCCCTCAAGGCTGTTAATTGTCAACCCCCTCTTCCTGTATGATATAAGGGCATCAAGACATCCCAGAAACCGCTCCATATAGGAGAAGTTACACAGGCTTATGTTACCGGAAATCACCGGGTCATCTATCAACCCGGTAACATTGCCCTCAAACTGTCCGGTTCCCTTTATCACTCCCTCTTTATAATATACTTCGTTAAGGTCTTCTGTTGAAACAAGGGCCTTCAGTCTGATGATTCCTTTCCCAAAATCCAGGAATCCTTCAGAGGCAAGTCTGGTCCTGGGAGATGATGCCTTAAGGTCTGTTAATGTAAGCACATGCCCTTTCATACGGAAGGAACCACTTGCCTTTTTTATCTTTTTGAGGAACGACGTTTCGGATGACTTGCCTTTGACACCTCCATTCTTCTCCGTTTGAAAAGCCTTGTATTGAAAAGTGCCCCAGGGTTCAAATGCCCGGCCCTCTGATTGCAGGATACCTGTAACACTGCCAGGTGGTAATCCGGGGTCCCATCTGATCAGTTTCAATATGTTGTGGCTGTCAATGGATTCCGCCTGAACCTTCAGGGAAAATCTTGTTGGTCTTGAAAGGTAGATATTAACCCCTACAACAGCATTTCCGTTATAGGCCGTGACCTTGCCGTCGTGAAATTGAAGCACCTTTTCCTTATAGGAAAACCTGCATGTTACACTGTCGACATCAATGCCGTATATATGCCCTTCCTTCATCTCAACCTTGAGTTGTGCTACCGGATTCATTACAGGACCCTTTACAGTACCTGAAAAGCCGGCAAGCCCCCGTAGAGGAATTTTTTCTTTGAGGAGCTCCATCAGGGTTTCAAGATATATATTGCCCTTTACGTCAAGGTCGAGAGACAACCCTCGCAGAAAGGTTAGGGCCGGGTCCGGGGATTGGAGGTTGGGGGTGGGGGTGTCGTCTCCGGCCTTCCACCGAACCCGTCCGCTTGCAGTTATGCTGCCTGTGCTGTCTTTTTTGAGCAAAAATAAATCTGATAGTGTCTCTATTGACACATCAGTCTTTATTGAACCATCAAAGGTATTATTCTCCAGTTGTCCTTTCAGACTCAGGTATGAATCTCCGCTCTTAAACTCAAGAGTTTTTAACCGGACCATGTTACCGGAAAGCGATAACAGCATATGCAGGTTTCCATTGATGACATCCCTGTCTTTCCGGATAATTTCGAGCTCTGCGTCCCTGAGGTTCAGGGACCTTCGCTTCATATTTCCTTCAGCCCTTATGTTATGAAGGGAGAAAACAACTCTCTTTTCAGGATCAGAGACCTTGATGCCTCCATTCTTCAGCAGTATGCTCCCGAACTTTATCCTCCAGTCCGACGTTTTAATCCCTGGTTTTTTGGCTGCCATTAATCCGGCCGCACCCTTTAGAGACTGAACGGTAGTCCTGTATTGAAGGCTATCAACGGCAACAACGGAGACGTAAAGTTCACGACGCAAAAGGGGCAGGAGTTCAATATAGAACCGGGCTTTTTTAATTGAAAGGGTCTTTCCCCCTTCGTTGTCGGATACCAGAAGATCGTCAACGCCTGCAAACAGGGGGAACAGATTTATGTATATCCTTTTAGCTGTAACCCTCTGACCTGAGACACGGGAGAGTTCGGGCAGGACTATCCTCTTCAGGTGGTTTGACATAAAAGGCGATCTTATATAAAAAAAAGCCCCGGTTATGAATATCACCAGGACAGATATAGATGTAACTAAGAGTAGCTTTTTCCTTTTCACTGAAAATATCACTCTCTTTGCAAGCCCAAAGGCTACTTCATATTTTTATCCACCGTTGTGAGCCATTGGTACATAATGCTTTCATTCCATGCATTAGCCACTAATTAAAACGATGTGCTCAAAGCATATAACATTGCAGTAATGAAACACCGGAGTATTGAAGCGCCAACGTCCTGATTTTTCATTTCTCCATCTCACCAACCCTCTGTTAATCCAATGCTTTACCCCTGCATTTTACGGCAGTAATATATTATGGCATTTTTGACTGAAAGAAATCAGAGAGAAAATGCGGGAAACACCCTGCGTGTTTTCATTTTGGAAGCTTCTTATCTATAATAGATAGGATTGTAACAGGAGGACCATAAAATAAAAATCATACCGGAGGGTTCTATGGTATCGGAGAGAGCAAAGAGGGTCAAACCCTCACCAACACTTGCTATGGATACAAAGGCAAAGGAGATGAAGTCACAGGGTATCGATGTGATAAGCTTCGGTGTAGGAGAGCCGGACTTTGATACACCTGATAATATAAAAGAGGCTGCCATCCAGGCGATAAGGGATGGTCATACAAAGTACACCCCTGTAGGGGGAATCCCTCAGCTTAAGGATGCAATAGCGGAAAAGCTCCGGAAGGATAACGGTCTTTCCTATAAAGGAGAGGAGATTATAGTGTCGTGTGGAGCAAAACACAGCCTCTATAATATAGCCCAGGCCATACTGAGCCCGGGAGATGAGGTTGTCATACCTTCTCCATACTGGGTCTCTTATCCCGCACAGGTACTCCTGAATGACGCAACCCCTGTTTTTGTCAAGACCCGAGAGGAAGATGGTTTTATGGTTAATCCCGATGAATTGAAGGAGTATATTACCGGGAGGACAAAGGCCATCATACTGAATTATCCGTCTAATCCCACCGGCCTTGGTTATGACCGTTCCACCCTTGAGGCAATTGCAGATATTGCGGTGAAGAGCAATATCTGCATTATATCTGATGAGATATATGAAAAACTCCTCTATGACGGGTCCGGGCATATCAGTATTGCCTCTCTGTCGGAAGAGGTACAGGCATGTACAATCCTGGTAAACGGCCTCTCCAAATCTCATGCCATGACCGGCTGGAGAATCGGCTACGCGGCAGGGCCGGAGGACATTGTTAAGGCCATGACCAAGATTCAGAGTCAGTCTACCTCCAACCCTGCATCCATCTCCCAGTGGGCGGCAGTTGAGGCACTGAATGGGCCTCAGGATTTTATCAGGACAATGGTGAAAGAGTTTGACATAAGAAGGAGATTTCTTGTTGAGGCACTGAATAATATAGAGGGGATACAGTGCGGTCTTCCCACAGGCGCCTTTTATGTCTTCCCCAATGTCTCCGGGGTACTTGGCAAGAGATACAAAGGCAGGACAATAGAGGATTCTTCAGCCCTTGCACTTTATTTCCTGGAAGAGGCCGGGGTTGCCCTTGTGCCGGGCAGTGCGTTCGGGGCCGAGGGGTATATCAGGATATCCTATGCAACGTCCATGGAGAATATCCGCAAGGCTGTGGAAAGGATAGGAGAAGCCATTGAAAAACTCTCATGAAAAAGGTTTCCGCTCCGGCTACGTCTCCATACTGGGGAGACCCAATGTGGGGAAATCCACTTTTCTCAACGCCATGCTCGGAGAGAAGGTTGCCATAGTAACAAGCAAACCCCAGACAACAAGAAACAGGATAATCGGAGTCAGGACAACCCCGTCAGCACAGATCGTCTTTATTGATACCCCCGGCATACACAAGCCAATAGGAAAGCTGGGTGAATTTATGGTCAAAGAGGCAATGGATAGCCTTAAGGAGGTTGATATTGTCCTCCTCATGGTCGAGCCTCAAAAGCCGGGCACTGAAGAGACAGCAATAATCGACCTCTTTAAACAGAGGAAAAACCTGACGGTTTTTTTGCTGATTAACAAGATAGACACTATCAGGAAGACCGAACTCCTTCCCATCATTGAGAAATACAACCTGCTTTATCCTTTTGATGAGATAATACCCGTGTCTGCCGTAAGGGGCGATGGCCTTGATATCGTCCTTGGGAAGATAATTGATCGCCTGCCGGAAGGGCCAAAATACTATCCCGATGATATATTTACAGACCAGCTTGAGCGGTTTATGGTGGCCGAGATAATTCGTGAAAAAATAATGAGACTTACAGAGGAAGAGATCCCCTATTCAGTGGCAGTAGAGGTGACTCAATGGGAAGAGAAAGAGGATATTATAGTAATCAATGCCAACATATATGTTGAAAAAGAGAGCCAAAAGGGTATAATAATAGGTAAGAGAGGTGCAATGCTGAAGGCCATTGGTATTGCTTCGAGGGAGGAAATAGAGGGTTTGCTTAATACGAAGGTTTATATTGAGCTGTGGGTCAAGGTTAAAAAGGACTGGAGAAAGAAAACAGGTACATTGAGGGAGTTAGGGTACCGGTAATGCTGATCCAGATGAAGGTAGAAGGACTTCTTTTTGATCCGAGAAGCGGGATGTACATCCTCTTGCTTAAGGAGATTGACGGCGCTCAGACACTTCCGATCTGGATCGGAAAACCGGAAGCGGATTCCATAGCCCTTGCCCTTGGACGGGTTATAACACCGAGACCGCTGACTCATGACCTCCTGAAGAATATCCTAACAACGCTTGATGTCGGGGTATCAAGGATTGTTGTTACGGATATAATAGACAACACCTATTATGCCAGCATTTACCTGCTTAAGGGTAGCAAGGAGATACCTGTGGATTCAAGGCCAAGTGATGCCGTTGCCATAGCATTAAGGCTTCATATCCCGATATTTGTTGAAGATGACATACTTGAGAAGAGGCATACCGACGAGCTGGAGGAATGGCTGAAAAATCTGAAACCCGAGGACTTTGGAAATATAATGTAAAGCCACGGGCTTTGCTGCAAAGGCTGGCTTTCAGCCGGCATTCATCTGAATGGCATATATCTGAATAATGTTAAAAAAGACCGAAGGCATTGTCCTGAGAAACAGACCCCACCTCGATGCTGACCTTATTGTAACCTATCTTACCCCCTCTCATGGAATACTGAACCTGTATGCAAAAAGCCCAAGGAAGATCGGCAGCAGGTTCGGCAGTAGCCTGGAGCCCCTCACCTATGCAAGAATAAGTTGCTTTGGCAAGGAACAGGCTGCCCTTCCAAGACTGACCCAGTCCGACATAGTAAAAACATTTAATATACTCAGGGAATCCACGGATTCCTTTATCAGGATATCCGAGGTGCTCGAACTGACACTGAGACTCCTTCCGGAGAGAGAGCCTAACCGTATGGTCTTCCCGCTCCTCCTCAACATGCTTTTATCCCTTGAAGGGGAACCGGGGAATTTACTGTATTTAACCTTCTATAAATTGAGAATCCTCTCGCTTGCAGGTTTTGCACCAAGGGTTGGACAGTGTGTAAGGTGTGAGAGAATAGCCGAAAGGTTTTATTTCAGCGAAGGGAGTACCGTCTGCAGGAGTTGTGCAGGGACTGCAGACGGTTCTATAGAGCTCAGCCCGCCTGTACAGAGGGTCTACAATTACCTCATGAGAACCGGGCCTGCAACGGTCAGGCGGTTGAGGTTGACCGAAGAGGTACACTCAGGGCTTGAAGCACTGATAAACTCTCATATAAACTATACTGTGGTGGGAAAACTGAATACGAGAGAATATGCAGAAGGACTGAAGGCCCTGTAGACTTTTTGATAATTCCTGTTGTTTCTCCATGTTTTTCAGGATTTTAATATCACAAATCGTTCAATTTAGGTTAAAATTATCACTGTAAACTATATGCTGCTTATAATGAGGATGCAATGAAAGGCAAACGGGAGACCATAAAAGACCTTATCTCCATTCAGGAGAGGGTGAATAAATTATTTGAGGATGTTCTTGTTGACATGGAAGCAACAGGGGAGGGCCGGTCTGTTTCCTGGTCTCCACGGGTGGATATCTATGAGACAGAAGATGAATTTGTTGTAAATGCCGAGCTTCCCGGAGTGAAAGAAAAGGATATGGATATCAAGGTTGAGGGCAATGCCCTTGTTATAAAGGGTTACAGACCTCACCTTCATGATTTGTCCTCAGAGGAAACTGATGGGAAATACCACATGGTCGAATGTACATATGGTACATTCAAGAGGTCGTTTCTGCTTCCTGAAAGTGTTGACGCCGGAAAGATCACGGCCATGCTCAAGGATGGGATCCTCAGGATTGTGTTGCCGAAAAAAGCAGGAGATACTGTACAAAATATAAGGATAGATTGAAGGCATGACATGTTGAGTGCAAAGCTGGGACATTTTCTTGACAGACCCCTGGAGCCCATTGCAAGACGAATAAGGTTAACCCCGAATTTTTTTACTGCTGCAGGCTTCCTGATTACAGTCATGGCAGCCGTTACAATTCCATACAGCCGGAAGACCGGCGGTGTACTGATACTCCTTGGCGGAGCCTTTGATCTGCTGGATGGTGTAGTTGCAAGGACGAACGGAAAGGTTACGGACTTTGGTGCCTTTCTCGATTCCGTACTCGACCGTTACTCGGATGCCTTCCTCTTTCTTGCCATTGCCTGGTACATGGTGCTTCAGGGAGAGGAAACAGGGGTTTTCCTCAGTATAGGAGCCCTCGTTGGTGCCTTTCTGATCAGTTATGCAAGGGCAAGGGCAGGGGCGCTCGGCAGGAATTGCCATACCGGTATAATGGAGAGACCCGAGCGTATAATCCTTATTGCCGTGGCCTGTTTTACAGGCTATTTCCTGCCGATCCTCTGGCTGCTCTTTATCCTTACTCACCTTACGGTTATTCAGAGGATAATTCATGTAAAAAAAGAGTGTCTCAAACAAAAGACTTAAAGCCCCTTTTCCCGCCGGCAGCCCCCGGAGATTTCCTCTCCTGTATACACATAACCCGGCCATCGGGTATAATAAATTA
>BTTF01000024.1:0-24728 GCA_036244995.1 bacterium
GACCTCGATGAGGCCAAAGACAGGGCACTTAGAGACCTGCCCAGGATAGCAGGGACGTGCCCCTTCAGGAAATGGCTATCCGAAGAAGAGCTTTTAGCCTACTGGAGAAAGCTCTCCTACGATCTTGACGGCAAATACCGTCGGGGACTTGAACTATTCAACAAGTATCTCCGGGAAACTGAAATTTGAGGTTGATGGCAGGAAGGGTTAACCTGCAAACAAAGCGATATCCTTACATAGCCCGGACTTGGTTTTTCCTGCCGGACTGTCCGGCAGACTCAACAGCTTCCGGAGATATTCCTTGTTCCCTGGTTATTTCTCAACTCTCCGGCTGTTTTTCCAGCTTGAAATCCAGATACTTGAGATTAAAAAACCCGTTTACTATCCGCACGGTCAGCACATGCCTGCCCCTGGTCAGCACTACTCCCGTCCTGGTGACAGTGGTCCATTTACCCCAACCACCGGTAACGCCTTTCATCATAATATCTGCAACAAATTTTCCGTCCACTTCCAGGCGGATACCCTTTTCCCCTCCTTCAGGAGACCCCGGACCGGCAGCAAATGGAACCGTAACGGTATACTTCCCGCCCTGTTTGACATCCACCGTGTACCTGAGCCATTCACCATCATAAATCCAGCCAATGCTTCTGCCGTTGGTGTCCACCCCTTCGTTGACCCTGAAGCCGGTCTTTGCTGCCCCTGTATTCTTACTGTCTGTATCGTTATAAGCAACACCCTCACCACCTTCATCAAAATACGGCAGCTTTATGCGCCCGGGAATGACTTGGAGCCTTCCCTTGTACGGGCGGCTCGGGGTGGTGCTATGCACATAAAACTCCCTGGGCCCGGAGAATCCCACCAGACCATCATTGTCTTTAGCCATTGCCACAAACACATGCTCAGTCAACAAGCTGGTCACTCCCCTCAGATTGGCAGGCTTCATGTAGTCTGTTTTCGAATAATAGGCATTATTGAAGGTCACTTTAAAACGGTAAGGCGGCCCTGTCTCTGTCTTCAGCAAATACCCGTTGTCAAAAAGATATACTTCACGAATATTACCATCCACATCCTCAGCCGAAGCTTCAATAGTTACACTATCGCCCTCCTTCACGCTTCGCGGTCCGAAATCGGCAGGCGCGGTTATCAGCACAATGGGTTTCTTCTTATCCCCGTTGTCTTTTTTGTACACCCTCACGTAATCAATGACATAGTAATCCGGCAGAACCGCATCCCGGTAATTGCCTGTAAAATTTGCCCGCCTGACACTGCATGTGTTGGAGGAGAGCCATACCTGACAGGGCTGCGTGGTTACTGCCTGCTCCTTACCCCAGCGCAGAACCTCCACACCGTCAATGTAAAAGATATATTCCAACGGCGTCCATTTCAGCCCGAACACATGGAACGCATCCCAGTTGTCTACCCGGGTAATCCTGGTAAAAGACTTGGCATAGGCAGAGGGAACCCCTACGTGAAGGGCCTCCTGGACTATATTCTGTTTTCGTGATTTCCTGAAGAAATCCTCAAAAATATCTATCTCCAGACCGTTCAGAAACGGATTTACTCCACTGCCCTCCCTGTAGAGCCAGAAGGCCGCCCACCAGCCCGGCTGAGTTGTAAGTCTTATCCGGGCCTCAAAGTAGCCATAAAGGAAACCAACCTTTGACTTCATGCCGCCAACTATCAGGTTGCCATGTTTATCACGGCTGAACCTGATGACGGCATGACCCTTACCGTCAAGGTATACATTGTCCTTTCTGCGATACCCTTCCGGCCAGCCTTTACCCAGATTGCTCGGTCCTTCGTCCAGGACTTGCCACTTCAGGGGGTCAATCCTTGTCCCGTCAAACTCATCCCTCCAGATCAACTTCCAGGTCTTGTCGGAGGAAACATCAAACCTGTTCACCGCCGTTTCTTTTGCCGGATTAGCCCCCTGGATATTCTCAACCCCGACACTACCGGATGCAGAATTACCCGGAACCAACAAGGGCAGACATATCTGCAATGCCATCATTAACAATACATACCCTGTCTTTTTAATAAGCCGTTTATTCATCATCCCTCCTCTCCTTCCATGTTCAAGCGCTTGTTTTGGGGCATCTCAATTAGATTGTATCAAGGTTTGAATGCGGGATCAAGTTCTTTTCTGAAGCAGTCTTGACAAAACCTTTGAATATTTTAGACTTCACACTCCTCTCTCTTGCCTTCAACAGATACTTTCCGTGTATTATTGATATTACAGATTATTCACAGACAGGCACTCTCCTGTGCTATGGATATCTGAAAAAAACTTCTGCCTGAAAGCTGGTTTTGCGTGATACCGGCTACAAAGGAGTGTATAAGCAAGGACATGTCCGAATCGATATCAGAAAGTGGAAAAGGACCCCTGACGGAGAGGGAAGATACCGAATTTCTCGATGCCTGTTTTGCTCCTGGCATAGAGCCTGATGATATTACCCCCTTCTGGGCACTCAGGCAGAAGACCCTGACACTCCGGGCCTTTATAACACTCTTTCGCGGCTCTGAGACCGATGTGCTGCTGAGGCTCCTCGTATTGTCGGAGATGGTATCCAGGGTTGACCCGCCATGGTGGGGGATGGGGGAGCTGAGACATGCCTTTGGTTATCTTTCCGGGACCGCACTCGAAACCGTGCTCAAGAGACTCCGTGACGGGGGTCTCATCAGTTACGACCGCGAAACCAACAGCTATTCCGTAACCACTCCGGGACAGAAGGTTCAGAGTGCGGTTAACCTGTTTCTGAAAAACGAAGAGGATGAAGGTATAGGTATGCTCACGGGACTGGTGTATGCCGGAGAGGTAGCCGGCACACTTGGAAAGGAAGAATTCGAGCATCTCCTTTACAGGCTTAATCAGCTTGAGAAAGAGATGGTCGGGGCAGTGGAATCCATGTCGGAGCATCGGATACTGAAGGCAAGAGAGCGTTATCAATCCATCTGGAAGTATATAGAGAAAGGCACTGATATAATCAAAAAAATCACCTGCAATACCGAACTGGACAGGGCGTCACACAAACTTGCACAGCAGATAGGTCATGCCCAGTCGCGCCTGGCGAAATTCACATCCATCTTTCAGCGGGCGCTTAATGATATGGACAGACAGAGGATACACCTTGGCAATTCCGGTGTATCCACCTCCGACCTTAACCATTATCTCATGAATCTTGACACAAACACATTGATTGAATTACTTGACGATGTCGTGGGAGTGCCCGTAATGCCGGCCTTCCTTCTGAGCGATATTGTGGCGGATATAGCCGAGTATGAATTGATCGACAGGGAACGGCAAAGTCCTGAGGACTGGGTACTCCCGGAAATTGTCGAGTCACCGCTGACAGACGACTCATTTTCTGATGACCTTGCCCTGCTTGAAACACTCCATTCAGAGGTCTCAGCGATAGACGGAGAAAGGTCATTGGCAGAGGTCGTCCCAAAGAGAAACTATGAAGAGTCCGTATACAGGCTCTCCATGATCTCGCTGATAGGAGACAGGGGAGAGTTCGGAAACAGTCAGGTGTCAGGCTTTATAAACCTTCCGCTGCGGGTTGATTTCAACGACGGGATTGAAACGGTTATGAGGGAGGGCGTTAAAACCATATCAGAGGGAACCATTTCAAGGAAAGGGCAATGACCGGAACCGAGAGGGCACGACAGATAGCTTCCGGGTTGATTGCAAAAAGGTACATCCACCGGAAACAACTGCGCGATATGTTTCTTGATGAGGACCTGATGGCTGAAGTGGAGAGGAATCTTGCCACTGTGGGTCTTGAACTTGCTACACATATATATGCCGAGTATGTATCCGTTAAGGTTGTCAGGGAGATGGAACCTCATGTATTCAGTGATGGCAAGGGTGGTTACAGGGCTTCCAATACAGGCTTGAGCAGGGGGGCACTCGCACTGCTTACGATAATCTGGGCAAAGATAATTCTGCCCAAGAGACAGATGCAGATAGAGAGAAGGACCCCTGAGGATAACGGACAGGACTCCCTGTGGCAGCAGAGAAGGCCCATACCTGTTGAAGAGAATATGGTCACACTCGATGACAAGGCCCTGCTTGCGGATTTTGCTGATAAGTTTGGAGGCAAGACACTCTTCTACAGGTATCTCGCAGAACTTGCAAGGGCAGAGTTTATTGTGCGGAGAGAGGGGAAGATATACGAAGGCCCACTTCTTGATGTTGTAGTGGACTACGGGGTTGTCGCCCAGAGAATTATCAATGGCGCTCTTGGTGAGATGCTCGGATTTAATGATGAATCATCTGAAGAGATAGAGGAATAACAGGGAAAGGGATAAACGGATGTTCCACTTTGAATCGCTGGAATTGCTTTACTGGGATTACTGGGAAAGGGTCAGGATTCCCCTTGATGAAAGGATCATTGTTATAGTCGGCCCTAACGGCTCGGGCAAGACCACGCTCCTTGATGCAATGAGGACACTCCTTGGCATAAAGACCTCTGCAAAAAGGGATTATAAGCGGTATGCCAGGAGGTCGAACAAACCGCATTCATGGATTGTAGCTGTTGTAAAAAACATAAAGGACAGTTCAAACAGGCCATGTTTTTACCCGATATTCACCGACAAGGTCACCCTTGCCTGCAGGATAGAAAAAAAGGGAGGTGAATGGCAGCGGGGATATTTTGTAAAGCCCGGCGTTGTACCCATAGAGGAGCTCCTGGACAGCACTTCCTCGGAGATGCTTGGATTGAGAGAATACAGGTCGATCCTTGAGAGGGCCGGTCTTTCAGGTGCCATGCTCCGCGTCCTCTCTCTTGAACAGGGGGCCACTGACAGGCTCTGTGAATACTCGGCAAAGGAATTGCTTTACCTCGTATATGAGGCATTCGGCGACAGGAGCACCCTGGATAATTACGAGAAGGCCAGAGAGGATCAGATAGAGGCGGAGCGGGAACTCGATGGTCTCAGGCTGAACGTGGAAAAGCTTGAAAACCAGCTCTCCACCCTGACAAACAAGGTAAATAATTACCGGGAATATGACTCACTTGTAAGGAGAAAAAACTATCTTGAGACAGAGGTCACTGCCCGGGCAGAGTATGTAACCATGAAAGACAATATTGACGGACTGAAGAGAAACATAACAGGCATGAAGAGAGAGATCGAGCCAATGAAGAGGAAGATATCCGGCCTTGAGACGCGGATTAGGGAGCTGAAAGAGCTGGATGCCTCGCTCGGAAGGGATAAGGACGGGACAGAGGAGGAGATAAGGCGACTGCAGGAGACACTTATCGAAGAAAACAGGAAGAGGGCCACGATTGAGACGACTCTTTCAGAAATAACACGGCTCAAAGCACTATCTGAAGGGGTTGAGCCTATGGATATTGAGCATCTGGGAAACAGATATGAGGAGACCATAAAAGAGAGTGCAAGGTTTGAAGATGAGATAGCGGTCCTGAAAAACAAGGCTACAGACGTGGAGAGCAATCTGAGTGCATTAAAGGCCGGGATAATCAGGCCGGAACGGTCTGCAGAGGAGTTCAGCCGGACCATGAAGGCGGCCGGTATACCGCACAGATTTCTCTTCGACGGTATTGAAATCACTGATGAAAAATGGAGGCTCGCCATTGAATCCATCCTGAGGGGATACAGGCACATAATTGTCCTTGAAAACCCTGCCGACAGATGGAAGGCCTGGCAGATGGGAGAAGAGAGCGGTTACCGGCATTTCATAGTCTCAGGCACGGGCTCTCAGGATATTCCATCTCCTGCCGGCAGTGCGCTTGAGGCGGTAAAACTGAAACCCTGGGTTCCGGAGTGGATCAGACGGCTTCTTGCCGGCATATATCTCGTTGATTCCGTCAGAGACGGGAAGACCCTGCCGGAAGGAAGCACCTTTGTCACTGCCGGGGGATATTTGCGGGAGCGCAGGGGCGGACGTTCCATCTCTGTAAGCGAAGGTGATTTCATCTTCGGAGTTGCTGCAAGGAAGAGACAGACAGAGTTTCTCAACAAAGAACTCTTGAGCATCAGGGAGCAGATCGCCCTGCAGGAAGACGGCCTCCGTAAAAAGCGAAAACTGATTGAAGACCTTAAAACAGGGCTTCAGCAGCAGGAGGCGCTACAGGGTTATCTCTCAAGGAGAGAGGAAGAGCAGAGGCTCGGGACTGAACTGAACCGGATAATCGCCTCAATAGAGACCACGGAGAAAAAGATCGAATCCCTTAATGATTCATTCAGGCTCCTCAGTAATCGCCATACACAGGCATGCGTGGAGTTAAGCAATTCCGAAAAGGAACTCGACAGGCTGAAGGGCGAGTTTAAAAACCGTCTGAATGATTGCAAACAGCTGCGCTCGGAGTCTTTTCAGAAGATCAGGGAGTTCAGAAAACACCGCCTCAAAATCCCTCCTCACTGGAGGACTCCGGAGAAGATAGCAGGATATAAAGAGCAGTTTGGAGACATAAGGAATGTGAAGATGGCGATAGGGCAGGTACAGGGGAGGATTGATGAGGGAGAGTGGGAAAAGGACCCGCGGATCATCGATCTGAAAGCAAAGGTTGAACAGGACTATAAATACGAACTGGACAACTTAAAGAGAAAGGAGTATGAGTTTTCAGAGACAAGGCGTGTGACGGAAGATGCAAGGGCCGCTTATATTGACATACTAAGGGCATCAATAAGATTCTATGAACGGAACCTCAAGGCGCTTGCAACACTTGCAGGAGTGGAGGTGGAGGTTACAAAACCACGACTGGAAAATGACGATACCCTGCTGAAGGAGGCGGGAATAGAGGTTAAATGGAACTTTGACGGAAAGGGATTGATAAGCACTGATGATGGAGAGGCATCAGGTGGTCAGCAGGTGATAAAATCGTTGATACTGCTTATTGCACTGATGATGGACGACAGATCAAAGGGTGGCTTTGTCTTTATTGATGAGCCCTTTGCGCACCTGGATGTATTTAATATTGACAGGGTTGCAGAGTTCCTCCTTGCAACGGAAACACAGTTTATCATTACAACACCAAACACCCACAACACCAATATCTACAGGCCCGCAATGCTGAGCATAGTAACAAAAAAGAAGGCCCCCTCCGGACCCTTTGCCCCACCACCTGCACACATAAGGCGGCTGAATGCATGAACATAAATTCAAAAGAAGACACAGAATAGGCCCATGGCGCCACTCTTCCGGGCCGGGCCTGATGCTCGCCTATGATGAATGGGTGAACCAGTGCAGTTGCGGTGAAGAAAGAAAGATAAAGACATCTCCCAGGGGTAAATGGCTTAAAGCGTCATCTGCAAAAACCGGGAGGGTTCGGACATACCCGGAAAAATGGAGGGAAATCCTGAAGACCCTGATTAAAGGCAGAACCGGACAGAATACAGCAGGCATTACCTTCACTGTGGACAGGGTCGCCAGGGTTACAGATGCAGGATGGAATGAGATTGAAAAACTTGTCGACTCTCTCCTTACGGACGGAATAATAGAGAAGTTCGAGCCCTATCCCAGAACCGCAGCAGGCAGGACAAGGATTATATTCAGCGAGAAGGTGGTTCAGTCACTGAAGGAGATTACAGGTCTTGATTCAGACGACAGGGAACGGGAAAGGATAGACCTCTTTTTCAAGACATGGGAATATCCTGTTTCTGAGATACGGAAACATGTTAAAGATATAGCGGCGATTATGGATGAGTTGAAAGAAGCATGGCTCAGCACCGGCAAGCCTGCAATAACATCCGGCAAGGATGATGCAGTCGTGATGAAATCCCTTGCCAACTACAGGCTGCTTCTTGAAACCCTGATGGAGATATTCAATATCGTGTCTGCAGAAGAGATGCTGAGTCTCCGGGAACTTGCAATCAGAATCACTGGAGAGTCCAAGGGTATTGAGGCGATCAGGCCATACATGAGAAAGGTCCTCGGAGACCTCGGCCATTACGGAATCTCCGAACATTCACCCCTTATCCTGTTCAGGGGTCCTGTCAGCGGACGTATCGGCGAGAAGGTGATCGACCTGTCGGCCTGCTTTGATTATACATGTATAACAGTAAAAACCTCCAAATCATTTATTCCGCAATCCTCAACCATGAAGAGGATTATACTGATTGAAAACCTCACACCATTTGAAAGGCTCTGCAGAGAGCCGGACAGGTTTGATACTGATACGGGGATTGTTTTTCTTTCAGGCTATCCACCCGGCTATGTCCGGGACTTTGTAAGGAAACTCCTGGCGTTTCAACCGGTTGAGGGTCTTATATGGTGCGACCTTGACCCTGACGGCATCGAAATAGCACTGACAGCATCAAAGTGGTTCAAAAACCCGGGGTGGCAGCCGCTGTTTATGGAAAAAGAGTTTCTCCATAACTCAAGGACAAGACCCCTGAGCGTGAATGATATGAAGAAGCTGAGATCGTTGAAGTCAAGAGATGATGCATCTGTTTTCCATCCTCTCCTGTCTGAAATGGAAAACCTCGGCATAAAGGTTGAGCAGGAGGCACAGGAGATATCAGAACTGCCGGGTTAGATAATAGTTGGCGCCCGGGGGGAACGAGTGGTTGATCATCCTACACATATTTTATCTTAAGGCCTGCTTTCCCGGCAGCAGCTACCTGCTGTTTATCAGATGAAACAAACAGGTCTGCACGCCAAACTATTGCACACGCAACATGAAGAGCGTCCATCGCACGAAGGGGGGAGGCTTCAAGGAGTTTGGTTGAAGTAGCGATCACTTCCGGGATCAGATTGATAATCACAGCATCACGAACGTCATCAGAAAAGTGTTGTTTTATCCTGGCATAGTCTCTTTGAGAAAGACGTTTTTCCCGTATCCGTCG
The DNA here is from genome assembly GCA_036244995.1 of bacterium. Classification (GTDB taxonomy): domain Bacteria; phylum Nitrospirota; class Thermodesulfovibrionia; order Thermodesulfovibrionales; family JdFR-85; genus BMS3Bbin07. The sequence goes on from BTTF01000024.1 coordinate 8,812, forward strand.
ATTCAGGGCGGAAAGGATTTCAGGAACACATATGACGCTCAGCGATAATTCCGTTGTTTCCCGGCAAATATCGTCGACTATTTGACTTCCTTCTTCCTCTACATATCTCTTTGCAAACGCTGAAGAGTCAAAAAACGTCTTCACGTTTACGTTCCTCCATAATCGCCGAAGACAGCTTTACGCCCTTGACAGAGAGTCGGATTCCCGGCCTCTTCCAGGATGGAACTGCATCTTTTGGCACTACCGGCTTAATCTCGGCAACAGGTTTACCGTGTCGCAGGATAACAACAATCTCCCCCTCCTCTACAGCCGATAATACACTTGAAGCATGTTTGCGAAATTCAGTGAATGATATTGTTTTCATATAACGTCTCCTCCATTCTGTACATAAGTGTACATTAATATGAGCAGAATATCAAGTAAAAGTAGCACTTTTCAGCGATTCACGGTGAAAACCAGTGCAGGATTGCTTCGTCGCTGACGATCCTCGCAATGACATTACGAAAACCTCTTCTGTCATTGCGAGTGAAGTGAAGCAATCCCGAAGCGTTACAAGTTCGCCGTGAATTGCTGAACACTTTTGTCATTGCACTTACACAGAGAGTGAACACTGCAGGTGAAAAATATTGACTTAAAAATGAAGAAGGATTATCCTTATTAAGTTATTATGAGGGAGGAGGAACAGCCGCGGAGGCGCTTGATACAAATACCTTGCTCATAAATGCATATAGACAGGAGGTTATCAATAATATGTCTGAATTAAATAGCAATCATAAGAAGCAGTTTCGGGTATTGATGATATTATTTGCCGGCCTTATCCTCTTCCTTGCCGGACTATTCTTTTACGTGCGATACAAGAGCACCCATATATCAACGGATGACGCCTTTATTAAGGGAGATATCCATACTGTTGCACCAAGGGTATCAGGGATGGTTCAGAAGGTTTATGTAAGGGACAATCAGTATATCAAAAAGGGAGCTTTGCTGGTTGAGATAGACCCTGAGATGTATAAGGAAAAGGTGAATGCAGCACGGGCCGAACTCGACACTCAGAGGTTGCAGCTCAAGTCAAAGGAGTCCTCTCTCGTTACCACCCAAAAGCGATTGCTTGAACTGAAGTCAGCGGTTGAGGTTGCCAGGGCCAACTATGAATTAAATCTTGCGAGATTCAACAAGGCTGAAACAGACTATAAGAGGGCTCAGAGGCTTTTTCAGGAATCGGTAATCTCCCGTGACAAATATGAAAAGATAAAGACCGGCTACGATGTTATCAGGGCACAATTAACAGAAGCGGATAAGAGAATCGACCAGGCAGGCACTGCTGTTGATTCTCAGAAGGCGGTAATAAATCAGGTCAGGGATTCGATAGCTGCACAAAGGCAAATAATAAAGAAGTGGAAGGCCCGGTTAGTACTTGCACGTCTGACCCTGTCATATACAAGGATATATGCCCCTTCTGATGGATATATCACAAGGAAATCTGTTGAGGCAGGTAATCAGGTACGTACAGGACAGCCATTGATGGCCGTTGTCCCGTTAAACAATACCTATGTTGTTGCCAATTACAAAGAAACAAACCTGGAGGATATAAGACCGGGTCAGCGGGTCAGGATAAAGGTGGATGCATATTCGGGAAAGGTTTTCCGGGGAAAGGTGGACAGCATCATGGCGGGTACAGGAGCGGTCTTCTCCCTCTTTCCTCCCGAGAATGCCACCGGCAACTACGTAAAGGTGGTAAAGAGGATTCCGGTCAAGATTGTCTTTGAAAAAGGTACGGATCCTGAACATGTCCTGAGAATAGGCATGTCTGTAGTTCCCACGGTCTTCGTAAAATGAACAAGTGGATTATTGCCTTAACGGTAATGCTCCCAACCCTGATTGAAATTATCGACACATCTGTTGTCAATGTTTCACTGGTACATATCAGGGGGAGTCTTTCCGCGGGTATAAACGAGGCTACATGGACAATCACTGCCTATCTGGTTTCAAACGCAATTATTATTCCTATTTCAGGATGGCTCAGCAAGGTCTTCGGCAGAAGGAATTATCTGGCTGCATCAATTGCAATCTTTACAGGGAGTTCTTTTCTATGTGGTTCTGCATGGAGCATCAGAAGCCTTGTATTCTTCAGGATTATGCAGGGAATCGGCGGAGGAGCGCTTCAGCCACTCAGCCAGTCAATACTCCTTGAATCGTTCCCCCGGAAACAGCATGGTATGGCTATGGCGATCTTTGGTATGGGCATCATGTTCGGCCCGATTGTCGGCCCGCTGCTTGGCGGCTGGATAACCGATAACTGGTCGTGGAGGTGGATATTTTATATAAATATCCCTATCGGGATAATATCTATTCTGCTCACACTCCTTATTATTCAGGATCCACCCTATATGAAGAGGGTAAAAATGAAGATAGACTACTGGGGACTGATGCTGCTTGCCACAGGGCTTGGTTCATTGCAGTTCGTCATTGATAAGGGACAGACGGCGGATTGGTTTTCCTCTTCTGTAATCTTAACATTTACAATCATAACCGTAGTTGCACTTATCCTCTTTGTTGTCATCGAGCTTTTCTCAAAAAATCCGGTAGTTAATCTGAGGTTATTCAAAGACAGGACATTTACCTCGGGAAATGTCCTCATGTTCTTTGTCTTTTTTAATCTTTTCGGGAGCATCGTTTTGCTCCCCATTTATCTTCAGACCCTAATGGGATATACCGCATATCTTGCAGGCGTAGTGCTTGGCCCCGGCGGTCTTGCCACCATGCTTGCACTCCCGATAGCCGGGAAACTCGTCGAGAAAAAAAATCCCAAAAATGTCCTTGTGCTTGGTATAGTAATAACTGCACTTTCAACCTACCTCATGTCCCTCTTTAATCTTCAGGCAGACTTCTGGACACTGGTATGGCCACGTGTGATCCTCGGAGTCGGGATGGGCTTCATCTTTATTCCTCTAACCACGATGACCCTCTCGCACATGCCGAAAGAGAAGATGACGGATGCAACCGCCATGTACAATCTCCTGAGAAATATCGGCGGGAGTGTAGGAGTGGCCTTTGTCACAACCATACTTGCACGGAGGGCTCAGTTCCACCAGTCCAGGCTCGTAGAAAATCTGACCCCCTTTAATCCCTCATATGCCCTTGCAAGGGAAAAGCTCTCTTCAGTCATGACAACCGCGGGTATTCATACAGCCAATCCGGATGCCCTGATCTATGGAGAACTCCAGCGCCAGTCACACATGCTTGCCTTTAATGATGCCTTCTTTCTGCTCGCTATCATGATGTTAACCATACTACCACTTGTCTTTTTGATGAAACGGGGAGGTGCACAGGCTCAGCCCACCCTGCATTGAGCTATCAATATCTTTTTTTCTGCCTGATACTTTCCATCAGCCGGACCAGGGCAGATGCTATCTCTGCAGGCTCCGACGGGCAGCCCGGTATAATCAGGTCGACAGGAATTATATCAGCAGCCCCGTTGCGGACTGCATAGCTGCCTTTATACACACCCCCGTCAACGGCGCAGTCACCGCAAGCAACGACAATCCTTGGTTCAGGAATCGCATCAAAAGTTTTTTTGAGAGCAAGCTCCATCTGCCGGGAAACGGGGCCGGTCACCAGCAGCATATCGGCATGCCTCGGTGATGCAACGAAATCAATACCGAACCGCTGGATATCGTAAACAGGATTGGTAAGCGCGGTACACTCCCATTCACAGGCATTGCATGATCCTGCATCCACCTGTCTGATTCGCAATGAACGGCCAAAGACAGAGTCGATCTTCCTGTTAAGTACGGGAGCTTCATACTCCGTCAGGTCAATGGCAACTCCTCTCTTCCTGCCTGACAGTATATTCTGAAGTATTTTCATCAGCATTACATGTCACATCCTGAATATGAAAGATTGAAGCTCTTGTTGCACAAGGGAAAATCAGGAACCATCTCTCCGTGCACTGCAAACGGGACAGCCGGCCAGTTGCAGAATGAAGGGGACCGCAGTTTAACCCTGAAAGGCCTTCCTTCGCTGTCGGACATTACAAAGTAAAAAACCGACCCTCTCGGCGTCTCTGTATATCCCAGGGCTGAATCATCCGCGGGAATGTCTGCAACTTCTACTGCGAGATCCCCGTTGTAGCCGCCCTCAAGCAGTGCGTTGATCATCGAAATAGAGCATTCAGCCTCTTCCGCCCGAACCATCATCCTTGCATATACATCACATTTCCCGCTGGTATGAGGCTCGAATTCAAGATTGTCATAAAGGAAATGCGGATGGGCCTTTCTTATATCGTCATTAATGCCCGATGCCCTTGCCGCAACTCCGGTCACGCCGAGACTGAGGGCAATGTCGTGTGACAGTTTCCCCGTGTTCTCCAGTCGTTCAATGTGTGAAATTGTGCCAAGCAGCATCTTCATGAATTTCTTGTATTCGACTTTCGTAATCTCTATAGTCTTCAGGATATCGTCCGCCTTGAGGAAGACGTCACCTGTAACGCCTCCGATAATGTTGATACCCCTCAGGTACCTGCTGCCGGTCAGTCTCGCATTGAGCTGTAAAAGTTTTTCCTTGATAACCGCCCCGTATGCGTTGCCGACTGTTAAACCGGTGCCCGCACACATATTGCCTATATCCCCGACGTGATTATAAAGCCTTTCGAGCTCCAGAAGAATGGTTCTCACCGCAGCAGCCTTTTCGGTTATCTCGATCCCGGCCATTCGCTCCACTGCCATACAGTATGCCGCTGAATGTGAAAAGGACGATGTGCCCGAGACCCTCTCTGCAAGCCTGACGCCATCGGAGAAGCTCATGCCTTCAAAATGTTTCTCCGTTCCTTTATGAGTATAAAAAAGCCTTGGTTCAAGAAAGAAGATGGTCTCGCCGACTGCGCTGAACCTGAAATGGCCCGGCTCGATTATCCCTGCATGCACAGGCCCGACAGGGATTTCATAAACACCTTCGCCTTCAACCTCCATAAAATTATAAGGTACCTTTTTGATCAGCCCCTCACCCCATTCCCTCAAGTCTGTCTTGTCAATGCTCCAGTCTTTTCGCAACGGGTATGAATCCCGGGGGAAAGAGTCGTGAAACACCAGTCTTCTCATATCGGGATGCCCTTCCGGTACAAGGCCGAACATGTCCCGTATCTCGCGTTCATACCAGTGTACCGCCGGTATGTCAGGCGTAAGACTTTTGTATGCTGGGGTATCTCCCATGAGGTTGAAAAAAGGAATTTGAAAGATGTCGTTTCCCAATTCTGAAAACACCATATATATCCTGAAACAATCATTGGACTGCCTTAGATCGACTGCAAACATAAGGCGCGGGTAATACTTGCCGCTGCTGTTCAGGGATATACAGTAATCCCTGAACTTATCCGCCTCCAGTTCTATATAATGTTCATTTTCAGACATTATTTAGCGGCCTCCCATTATTATGTTTACCGAACTGTTCAGGACACTGTCGATAAATGAGGGGATATGAAGGCCCATCGTGAGCATAACGACAGCCAACATGATTATCACGGATGTGCTTATCCTTTTCCATTCAATATCCCTGTCTTTTACGTATTTACCAAATGCCATGCCGCCGAAATGGTGGGCAACGGCCCCGAATATGATTGTAGCAAAGAGGATGAAAAAAGTGAACGTTATCCAGTTCCCGCCATCAACCGCTGCCTTCATTATTGTGAATTCACTCAGGAATATATTAAACGGAGGCGCTCCGGCAATGGCCAGCGCCCCAAGCAGCATTACCGTACCCGAAACCGGCAGGGCTTCTATTGCACCCGAGATTTTCTCAATCTTTGTTGAATGATATTTCAGTCTTATCCTTCCGGTAGTGAAAAACAGGAGGGTTTTTACGACGGCATGGTTCAGGACATGAAGCAGTGAACCGTATATGCCCCAGAAACCTCCTATCCCGATGCCGACAGCGATTATTCCTATATGTTCGATACTGGAGTAGGCAAGGAGTCTCTTGTAATTGTTTTGCATGAGTATGAAGGCTGTTGCAATGCCCATGGACAGCAGCCCGAAAAACAGCAGGAGATGCCCGGAATATGACGGCCCGGCAGCGTTGTTTACGATTATCACATACCTTAAGATTCCCAGGAATGCGCATTTAAGAAGGACCCCGGAGAGTAGAGCGCTTATCGGCGTAGGGGCCTGGCTATGCGCATCGGGAAGCCAGTTATGGACAGGTGCAATCCCTGCCTTTGCCCCGTATCCAACGAGTATGAATATGAAGGCGAGTTTAACAGTCGCAGGGTTTAGCTTGTGGGATATCTCCCTGAGTTCGGTCCAGTTCATCGTCCCGTTTCCGCCAAGGGTAGACACAGAGGCATAATATATAATGAATATACCGAGGAGCGCAAATGTTATGCTTACAGTGCAGAGTATAATGTATTTCCACGCAGCCTCCACGGACTGCCTGTTTTTGTAGAATCCGACAAGCAGCGCCGACACGAGAGTGGTGGCTTCAATCGCTATCCAGAATACCGCAATGTTGTTGGATGCGGCAGCCAGGAGCATCGTAAATACAAACAGGTGCAGCAATGCATAGTAAATTCTGATGTCCCGGATGGTTAAAAGCCCTTCTCTGTATTCCTGCCCCATATAATCGACGGAATATATGGCGGTTAACAGGGAAACAAGGACCACAATGGCCATGAAATACGCTGAAAGGGCATCCAGAAAAAAGGTATTTCCCATAAAAAAGACAGGCGACGAAAGCGCTGCCCTCAAGGGAGAAACAGAGGCAATGCATAATGCAACGGCCCCTGAAACATTGATTATTTCGACGGCCCTCTTTTTCTGCGTCACAAAGCACAATGCAGCAGTCAAAACCGGTATTAAAAACAGTACGCCTATCATTGTCATCCCTTCAATGTATTAAGCCGGTCGAGGTCTGCGGAGGCAAACATTTGCCTGATCTGCACGGCGAAGATTCCAAGTATAATCACTCCCATCAACACATCAAACAGAACTCCCAGCTCAATAACCGTAGGCATTCCGGACGTAAGAGAAAACCCTGCAAGAAACAACCCGTTTTCCATAAAGAGCAAACCGATCACCTGCGTTACAGCCTTCCTTCGGGTTATCATGATAAACAGCCCGATCAGTATCACGGCGATAGCTATCTGAAGGATATTCCTCGAAAAACCTTCGATAAATATGGCATCACTTAAAGAGGTATATACAACCGCAACGAGGAGCCCTGATATGCTCAGGGAAACGGCATTATTAATATATGGTTCGACGTCGCGTGTGACCCTCATTTTGCGGACAATCCTGCCCAGAAATAATGGTATCAAAATCCCTTTGCTTAAAACAGTTATACCCGATGCCACGTAAAGGTGTGTCTCTCCGGTTATAATCGCAATAACGGATATTAAAGACGCAAGAAGCCATGAGTTCAGAGTATATGCCTTTACACATGACTCGAGTCTCTTTAACACATTCATCATCACTGCCGTCAGCAGAATACCCACGGATATAAAGTCAATTAAATAAACAGACTGTACCCACTCTTTCACAAATTCCTCCAGTTAAAAGTCAGTTCACCGTTCCTTGATGCCTTTGGGTTCTCAGCTCCCCATCATTATGTATGTCAGAAGTGACAATACTGAAAGAACAAATCCGCCTCCGAGGAGGGAGGGAAGCTGAAAAAACCTCATTTTTGCCCTTGAAGATTCTACTAATGCCATAAACCCCGCCATAAAAAACATCTTCATCATATATATGCCGAATGACACTGCAAGTGCAGCCGGTTCCACATTATTTATAATCCCCACCGGCAGAAACATGTCAACGGCAAGGGTAAAAAGAAGCATCTGTTTCATGTAATGAGCCCATTCCATGAGCGCAAGATATTTCCCGGAATATTCCAGCAGCATCCCTTCATGAATCATGGTCAGTTCAAGGTGCGTGTCAGGGTTGTCCACCGGGATTCTTCCTGTTTCAGCAATAATCGCAACAATAAATGCGGAGAAGGCAAGAAAGCGGGACGGTGTATAGGTCAATCCCGTAAAAGCGGCCATCTTCGCAACGTCAGTGGAACCCGCTGAGATAGCCGCGGTAAAAATGCTCAGCATAAGCACAGGCTCAACAAGAAGTGTAACGGTCATTTCCCTGCTGCTTCCTTCGCCTCCGAATGCCGTTCCCGCATCAAGCCCTGCAAGGGCCATGAAAAATCTTCCAAGGGCAAAGATATACACCAGCGCTATGACATCCCCCATGATGGACAGAGGCGATACGGTAGTAATAACGGGAACGATCATTGCCGCCACTGCCGTTGACGTGAAGACTATATACGGAGTCGCCTTAAATATCCATGATGTAGTAGTGGAAATCCGCATGTCCTTTCTGAAAAGCTTCAGCAAATCAAAATATGCCTGAAATATGCCGTATCCGGACCGCCCCTGCATCCGGGCCTTGAGCTTCTTTATGGTCCCGTTAACAAGGGGAGAAAGAATTATTATCAATATAAATTGCAGATATTCCATTATCCTGTCCCAAGGATTAAAAGCAGAATCAGGGTTGCAAGTATATATCCAAGATACAGATGAAGGCTCCCTGACTGGATCATCCTGACCCTGCCCGCTGCCATGCGGATAAGCGATATCAGCGGATTGTAAATATATTTTTCAAAGAAAGGTGTTATCTCGCCGCTGTATTTTATTGATTTTACAAAAAAAGGCTTCACGATATAGGAAATTCTGATATCTCTCTTCGGAAGATATATTATCCTGAAGATCATCCTTAAGGGTTTTGTGAAGGCTGTTGCCGTATACTGCATCCTCGGTGTCAATGTTTTAATGCCGCAGTCCCATGAATCACTACAGGATATCTTCCTCTTTCCACCTGCAGTGAATATGAATATAACAGTTGCAATAAACATAACGAGAATCGAAATAAGTATTGCAGCCGGTGACAGGACAGACAGCGACTCTCCTATATGGAGGAAGCCCCCTTCCGTAAACACGGCGCTTGAACCGGTGTAACTGAAAACGGCCGGAGATATAATACCGACCGCCAGTCCGGGGAAAATACCGAGAACCAGGCAAAGCAGGGCGAGCACACCCATCCCGGCTATCATGGAATGTGATGATTCCCTGGCATCTTCGGCATGAGCGCTCCTTGGCTTTCCCAGAAAGGATATGCCGAACGCCTTTACAAAACATGCAGCGGCAAGCGCTCCGGTCAGGGCGAGAGCAGCAGCTCCAAGAGGGGATACTATCTTTGATGTAATGGACGCGGAATTGAAGCCTGAAAGCAATGCCTGGTATGTCAGCCATTCGCTAACGAACCCGTTAAAGGGCGGCAGGGCGCATATGGAAACGGAGCCTACAAGAAAGAATAAGCCGGTGTAGGGCATGGCCTTAAGCAGTCCGCCCATATTCTCCATATTTTTCGTATGAGTCGCATGCATGACAGAGCCCGCGCCCAGAAACAAGAGACCCTTGAAGACGGCATGATTCAGCGTATGGTACAACGCCGCTGCAAGGGCTATGGACGAAGCAATATAAAGCCCGTTGCTCTTAAGCATCATCGCCGCTCCGATACCAAGAAGGATAATCCCTATGTTTTCCACACTGTGATACGCAAGCAGCCTCTTTATGTCGTGCTCCATCAGCGCATATAACACCCCGAGGATACATGAAACAGCCCCTATGACAATTAAGGATATTCCCCACCACTCAGGAGTCTGTTGCAATAAGTCCAGATTTATTCTTATTAGACCGTAAATCCCGGTCTTTATCATCACTCCGGACATCAGGGCGGAAATGTTTGATGGAGCTGCCGGATGTGCCCTCGGAAGCCATGTGTGCAGGGGAATTATGCCTGCCTTGGTGCCGAACCCGATAATGGAAAAAATGAATATTAAATTCTTGACGGCAACAGGAATATGAGATGCGGACAACTTTATTTCAGCCAGGTCCATACTGCCTGTCTGTGTGTAGAGTATCATGAAGACAGCAAGGATAAAGGCCGTCCCGGCATGAGTCATAACCGCATATAGCAACCCTGCACGGGCAGATTCCTCATCCCGCCGCAATGTGACAAGGAAGTAAGACAGAAGGGACATCGTTTCCCATGAGATAAGGAATGTGATGATATTAGCCGAAAGGACAACAGCATACATGCTGAGGATAAAACTGTTATACAAAAACCCGGCTGTCCCTGCATTCTTCATATCTTTCGTATAACCGACAGAATAGATCGAAACAGCAAAGGCAAGAACGGAAATCGCCAGCAGAAAGAAACCTGAAAGAGCGTCTCCGTAAAATGCAAAGTCAAATGCAGAGGATATTTTTAGGGTGTATAGCCTTGAAGGGGGCGAAAATAAAACCGACAGGGCAAATTTACCGAAACCCAACGCTCCGAAAGAAGACAGGATATAGGTATACCTTTGAACTCTTTGCAGAGGGAGTATGGATATAAGCGCTGCCAAAAAAAAACATGAAATACCTGTATGAAGAGCAGTCAAAAAAACCTTCCTCAACCTGTTTGTAAATTATCGTTATTTATAAAACTTTAAAAGAACAGAAGAAAATTCCGCGAATAGACAACTCTGACAGACTCGCGATAAAATCAGGCTGCAAAATTCATCTCAAACCGGTAGTCGATGCGAGAGGGGCCAGATATTTTCCGGATTTGCATTGCAGCTGATAAAAATCGTTCTTTGTAGGTGTCTGATTTTACGACTTTTTCAACATTAATTATTACACAGCAGATTTAACATTGTCAAATACTCCTCCAACTAATTCCGGCCGATTCCCCGGCTGCTCCCTTTCTACTTTTATTCCTGAAAGTTTGACATCTTCCCGGTCAAGATGTTATTATCGGTTGAACATTTGTTCATATGTTTAAATAAACTAAAATATACTAAAATAAAGTGGAGATACTCCGATTGTGAAAAAGATAGGGAGGCGTTTATGAAGCGTCGTAAGATGCTGGGGTTTTTAACGATATTCGGACCGGGTCTGGTGGTAATGTTCGCCGATACCGACGCGGGGAGTGTAATCACCGCTGCACAGAGCGGAGCGGTATGGGGATACAAACTGCTCCTGCTTCAACTCGTACTGATCCCTGTTGTCTACATGGTGCAGGAGCTTGCGGTGCGGCTGGGGCTGGTGACCGGCAAAGGGCACGGTGAACTGATCCGTGAACACTTCGGTAAGGGATGGGCATGGCTCTCGGTCTCCACCCTGATGGTTGCCTGTCTGGGAGCTTTGATCACCGAGTTTGCCGGGGTAGCCGGCGCCGGGCTGCTGTTTGGTATACCATCATGGCTTAGTGTAAGTATGGCGGTGCTGCTGCTTTCGATCGTGGCCTGGACCGGTTCGTACCTCTCGGTCGAGCGTATTGCCATCCTGATCGGCAGCTTTGAATTGGTCTTTCTGGTGGTGGCCTGGTGGGCTCGTCCCAGCCCTGAGGCCATGTTGAACGGCTTGACCCAGATTCCATGGCGTCAGCCCGGATATATGTACCTGGCCGTTGCCAACATCGGCGCTGTGATAATGCCCTGGATGGTATTCTACCATCAGTCTGCAGTTGTAGATAAAGGTATGACAACCAAAGACCTGCGGTCAGCCCGCCGGGACACCGCCATGGGCGCGGTCATAACACAACTTATCATGATAGCGATACTGGTGACGGTCGCCGCAACCATTGGCGTATATCATCCCGGTGAATCCCTGAACACGGTACAACAGATAGCGGACGCACTGACTCCATTTTTAGGTAAGACGGTCGGGACAATCCTGTTTGCCCTGGGCATGGTAGGGGCGTCACTGGTAGCGGCGATTGTAGTCTCCCTTGCAACTGCCTGGGGATTGGGCGAGGTGAGTGGTTACAAGCGGTCTCTCGAACACCAGCCTCACAAGGCCCCGTGGTTTTACATAGTCTACACCGCTATGCTGATAACAGGAGGCGTTATGGTGGTTTCGGGGGTTAATCTGGTCAACCTGAGCGTAGCAGTACAGGTGATGAATGCAGCGCTGCTGCCGATTGTGCTGGGGTTTCTCTACCTGCTGGCGATCAAGGCCTTACCAAAACCGTACCGTCTGCAAGGGGGCTATTCTGTAGTGGTAGGTATGGTGGTGGCAATTACAAGCATTTTAGGGATATACGCTGCGCTAAGCCCGTTCTTTTAGACTTGTATCCCCCACAAGGCAACTTGTGTCAGGTCTTGTTTCAAGCGTATAGAAAAAGAGGGGGATGTTGACTACGTTGACTTATTACTTTATTAAGAAATTTTCACGGCAGTACCATTTTTTCATAATGCTTCAAAATCTCAACAGGTGAAGAAATAAGCTGTTTTGAGACTCGACGGTGCTCATATATTTCCCACATATCCTATAATACATATACTAATTATATGACCTCTCAACTATCGGCATTTAAGTGAATCAACATTTGCGCCAATGTGAATTTTACCTTTACTCCTCCTGCAAATAATGTTAAGTTTATTTTATGGATGAAGACATAAAACTGAATTGCTGGGAATTCATGAGATGCGGGAGAGAACCCGGGGGCGCGCATGCAGCAGAACTCGGAGTCTGTCCGGTTACCACAAAAGTCTCTGCAAACGGTTTAAATGGCGGGTTCAATGGGGGAAGGGTCTGTTGGGTTATTGAAGACAATTGCTGTCAGTGTGTGCTGGAAAAGACAGGCACGCATAAGAATTCCTCGTATATAAGATGTGAGTTCCATATTCGCATTAAATCCGAGGAAGGTATATTAGACTTATGTAACACAGTCGGAAAATATCTGACCGAGATTGATCCTGTTGAAGCGGTTTATTAGATCGAATAAGGGGATGGGATCGCATCCCCTTTCTGACTGTAAGTTATAAGTCTGCCTGATTTTGATGTCCCGTTTTTAGGGCTTAACCCCTCCTCGTACCTGAAATCAGCTATCTGCGGAGAGTGAAAAAGTGCACTGTTCTGTTATAATAATCCTTTTTTGAATGTAGATTACGGGATTGCGGATTAAATCCGCAATATGTAATTCAAATTAAGGAGGTACGATGTCTATCATAATTGAACTTGCCGACAGGATAAAGAATCTTCCGCCTTATCTCTTTGCACGGATTGACGGCATGAAGACAGAAGCAAAAAACAGGGGAGTAGACCTCATAGATATGAGTATTGGCGACCCTGATATGCCGACCCCTCAACCTATTGTAGAGGCAATGAAGGTGGCCGTTGAAAAACCGGAGCATCATAAGTATCCATCTTATGAGGGGATGACCTCCTATAGAGAGGCTGTGTCGAGGTGGTATAACAGGAGGTTCAATATTACCCTTGACCCTGAGCGGGAAGTCCTTTCCCTTATTGGTTCAAAGGAAGGTATCGGGCATATACCGCTTGCCTTTGTAAATCCGGGGGATGTTGTGCTCTGTCCTTCTCCCGGGTATCCTGTCTACTCGATAGCTACACTTTTTGCAGGTGGAGAGCCTTACTTTATGCCTTTGGTAGAGGAAAACGGATTTCTTCCTGACTTTTCGTCCATACCTGAAGAGGTTTTTAAGAGGACAAAGATGATGTTCCTTAACTATCCCAACAACCCGACCAGTGCCACTGCAGACAGGGACTTCTTCAGTGAGGCCATCGAACTGGCATATAAATATAATATAATTATCTGTCACGATGCCGCTTACTCCGAGATTTACTATGACAACAGGATGCCCGTAAGCTTTATGGAGGTCGAGGGTGCAAAAGAAGTGGGGATAGAGTTCCACTCCCTTTCCAAGACCTATAATATGACGGGCTGGAGAATAGGGTTTGCCGTGGGCAACAGTGGAGTAATTGCAGGGCTTGGCAAGATAAAGACCAATCTGGACTCCGGTGTCTTTCAGGCAATACAGGAGGCATCCATTGTGGCCCTTGATACGGATGATAATCTGCTGTCATCAATAAGGGCGACTTATCAGGCAAGGAGGGATGTGCTGTTTGGGGGGCTCACGGAGATGGGGTTAAATGTGATCAGGCCTGATGCCACCTTCTACCTCTGGACCAGGGTGCCTCAGGGGTTTACCTCAGAGGATTTTGTTGTGCATCTCCTTGACAGGACAGGTGTTCTCGGCACGCCTGGTAATGGCTTTGGTGATCCTGGGGCGGGATATATAAGGTTTGCCCTTACCGTGTCTGTGGAGAGGATTGAAGAGGCGGTTGAACGGATAAAAAAGGTGATATGACCACCATTCACATAGGCATCGGATCAAACCTTGGTGATCGTGAATGCAATTGCCTTAAGGCCTTGGAAGAACTGGAAAAGAGGGGTATAAAGGTTGCAAAAAAGTCTTCCCGGTATGAGACAGAGCCCTGGGGCGTAAGGGATCAGCCAAGATTTGTAAATATGGCTGTAGAGGCAGACACGGACCTGACGCCTGGAGAAGTTTTAACGGTGCTTAAGGATATAGAGAAGAAGCTTGGCAGGAGAGAAGTCCTGAGGTGGGGGCCAAGGATAGTTGACCTTGATATCCTGCTCTATGATGACCAGGTTATAGATGAGACCGACCTCAGAATCCCACATCCACATATGCATGAGAGGGATTTTGTCCTTAAACCCCTTTCAGAGATAGCCCCTGAGGCTATGCATCCTTTATTGAAGAAGACGGTAAGGGAGATGTTGTCAGAGGTTCTGGCAGTCATGCCCTCTTTGCAAATTCACCAAACCCCTTCAAAACCCTGAGCCCGAGTTGCTGACTCTTTTCAGGGTGAAACTGGGTGGCGATGATATTGTCTTTCCAGACCATTGAGGTGAACTCTATCCCGTACATGGTGGTGCCTGCAATAAAGTCGTCCTTGTCCGGGGCCACATAGTAGGAGTGGACAAAGTAGAAGTAGCTCTCATCCTCTATGCCGCCAAATATTGGAGGGCTTTTCCTTAACTTTACAGTATTCCATCCCATGTGCGGTATCTTCAGACCCATCCGGGGGAACCTTACCACCTTGCCTTTAATTACACCGAGTCCCCTGCAGTGGCCAAATTCCATGGATTCACCAAACAGTATCTGCAGACCAAGGCAGATGCCAAGATATGGCTTGCCTTTCTCTATTGACCTGAGCACAGGGACAAGCAGATTCAGATTGTCGAGATTCTTCATGCAGTCACGGAATGCCCCGACTCCGGGTAGAACTACTGCTGAAGCATCTTCAATATCAAGGGGACTGGATGTAACCTTTGCATCCACCCCGACTTTCAGGAAGGCCTTTTCAACACTGCGGAGATTTCCCATTCCGTAATCAACTATTACAATCAATTAGTCCTGTTCCTCCCCCTTATCCTCCTCAACTATGCCGCCCTTAAGCCCGTCATGGGAGAATACGGCAATGGTTTCCGTCATGCCGTTATCAGGAAGACACATAAAACGGTATGAAGCTGACTTTCCATAGTTTTCCTGCATGTGTTCCCAACCCTTGACAAACAGGGCGCAATCATCATTAAAGCATATCCACAGGTAACTTACTCCCCATCCAAACCCCTCTCCAATGCTGTAGGGTGGTGGCACTGTTTTGGTCGTCTTCTGCTTGCAGTGTGGACAGGTCGGGGCCTTTTTTATCTTGTAATTTTCAGTTGAAACCATGAAAACCTCCTTAAAATATTTCTTGTATTATGACATATTCCGACTGAACAATGCATTTGGAGATCAGAGACCGAATGAAATATGGATTTCTCTGTGCCTTTGTGTCTCTGTGGTCTGTTCTGCTTTATTTGTTCCCCCGTAAATTCCTGAAGAGTCTATGATTTCAGCATTTTCATTACATCGATGAGTGAAAGACCCGTTTTTTCTGCAATCCTGCGGCAATCCTCGTACTCAGGGACTGCCTTTCTGTAACCATCGGTAGTGACAACCTTGAATCTGACGGGTCCGAACTCCGTGTCTATTTTTTTTATCTTCCTTTTAAGGTATAC